>PAKY01000026.1 GCA_002706885.1 Phycisphaerae bacterium | reverse complement strand
GGACCCCTCCCCGCGGCCGCCTCTCCGTCCGGCCGGGTCAAGGGCCGGCGTCAGCCGGGCGGAGCTTCACCCTTGAGGCGGACGGCGGGCATGCGGCAGCCGTCCCGCTCCTCCTCCCTTCCATCCTTCTTTCTTCTTTTTGCCTTCAGAACCTCGTTCCAGTCCTCCAACTCCGGCCGCAGCCGCACGAACCCGCAACCGGCATCGCCAGCGAGCGCTTCGAGCCTCGCGGCAAAACTCTCCCCTTGGGCATTGTTGTCGGTGGCCGCGACCAGGAGGGCGTCTGCCCGGACGGCGAAATCGAGCAGGGCCTCGGAGCTCGCCGGCGACCAACCGCCTCCGGTGCTCAAATAGCGGGTGTCAGGGCGCTGTTCCTCGAGTGCGGCAAGGCTCATGGCGTCGATCGCCGCCTCGGCGACGCAAAGCCGCGGCCCTGCGGCAGGCCCGAACCGGAAGAGCACTTTCGCGCCACCGGTCGCGAAACCACGCCAATCCGGCCCGCGCTCCTCCCAGCCGGTCACGGCGCCGGCGCGATCGCGGTGCGCCGCCCACATGCTCCCCCGGGGGCCTTCGCGCAGGATATCCTGGGTGATGGCTGCGCTTAGAACGCTGTCAGGAAGTGCCCGCTCGTCCTGCAGGTAGCGCCACGTCGCGGAGCCGGGCCACGGCTTGCGCCGCGCGTTCCAGCGTTCGGGGATGGTGAGGTCGGGCGCGCGCTCGCGCGATTGCCGCTTCCATTCCGGTTCTGAAGGAACGAAGCCGACCAGGTCGGCGACGACATAAAGCGCGGCCGGAAAGGGAAGGCCATCGAGATGCTCGACCAGACGGAAGACGTCGCCCTTGGCGTCGGACAGGGGATCGAACCACCCTTGGCCATCATGGATGACGATGATGATGTCGTCGCCGCGGCGGTACTTGACCGCGCGGCGCGTGCTTTCCTTGGGATCAACGGCAAAGCCCGCCGTTTCCAGCACCGCGCCGCAGGCGACCTTTCCCCTCAGCTCTTCCAGGTCTGCTTTTTCCATTCTCTTTTCCGCGTCCGGCGCGGTCCTCTTTCCGGTTTCCGCTCCCTATTCTTTCGGGGCGGGACCCGGACGCCGCGAAGAGCAAGGCAGGCCAGGGCGCGGCTGGCAAGCCGGCAATTGTGCCGGGGCGGATTTATTCGCAGCCAGACGCGGCGCCAGCTTCCCTTGCCGGCCGCCACGCGCAAGCGGCACCCATGAACTTTCCGGTCCTCTCTAATCCTCCCTGTCGCCCCAGCGTCAGGGATGGCCGCCCGTATGGGGGAAGACCGCTTGCGGGCTTCAGCTTTGCCAACAGCCCGGCCCGAAGGGCGACGCCCAAACGTAAATCCAATGCCAGCGTACCAGTAAGTGAAGACTATCCATGCCCCAAGGACGCGCATGTGAAGATCGCAGATCATAAACGGAGAAAAGGGAGTGACGACTGTCCCGCGCTAATCCGGGGAGGATGTGCCGGATTGTCCGGTGCGAGAGGCATCGGAACCGCGAGCTGCGTTCCGTTCCTCACTTCGTAAAGTCGGGCGGATAAGCAGTTCGAGGGTGCTCGGGATCATGCGCCAGACCACACCGTCTCCCCGAAACGAGTGATAAGCGGCTGCGGCGATGTGGAGCCCCACCAGGATCAACGCGACATTCCAGAAGAGTACATGAAAGCGCGCGGCAGGCGCCCAGAGATAGGAAGTTACAAACCCGGCAGCGACCTGTCCGAGAAGAGAGAAATACAGCGCCCACTGGACTGCCTGCGAGGTGCGGTCCCGCCAGTTCGTCAGTCGCGGCAGCAGCGATTGTGGCGGAAACATTCGAAGCCCGATCCTCAACAGCACCAACGCACCGATCAGCAGCCCGGCATAATTGTGGACAGCATGCTGGAACAGGTCGGATTCGGACGGAGGCAGAAGCGGATTATGCGTCCGGGGTATGGCGTCGGAGGTATACCATTGCCCGATCAGCAACAGAACCACAGACCAGTGAACGGCGATCTGCAACCGTGTATATTTGGCTCCTCGCCAATGGCCTCCGATGACCGACCACACGGGCGTTTCTAACTGTGCGGCTCGGACTTCGAGGTGGAAAGTCGCTGCGCCGCACATCTCGGTTCGCCAGGGCGACTGGCGATGTCCCGATAGGCTTCCATCAGGGGCCGCTCCGTCAGCGGGAAACGTTCCCGCTCTCGATCGAGCTTTTCCAGCGCGGCCAACATGAATTCGGCAATATCCGGACGTTCCTGCCCGCGAGCTCTACGATAGACACGAAGAATGTCCCGTTCCATCTGCTCTGTCTCTGATCTCATGCGCATCGCCTCCTTGCCATATCAAAGCCTACGCCTTCCAGCGCAGGAGAGGTCAAGCGGCAAGCGCCAACAAACGCGCGGGACACCGACCAAGTCAGTTTCACGAGACGGGTCCTGCGACACGGACCTGATGCTGACAGAGGTTTAATCCCATTCCCGCTTGCCGAAGATGCGTGCCATCAAGTCTCCAAATGATGAGGGCGCCGGATTGGATAGATCCGAACAGAGTTTTGCATCACGCGTCGGCCGAGTAAGATCAGGATTCCGGACTAGCATGGAACAAACCAAGCGAGCCGGTCGGCAAGGCTTGTCCAAAGCGGCAGAGATCTAGGACAACAGGAGTGTGCGCTTTTGGGGCCGACAGAAAAAACAATTAAGAGGCTGTTCGCCCTATCGGGCAATCTTTGTGCGTTTCCAGGTTGTTCCCTTCCCATCGTGGAAAGCGCCGGCACGATCACCGGCGAGATCTGTCACATTCATGCGCAGAAAGCAGGCGGACCTCGATTTGACAGCAGCCAAACCGAGGAAGATCGCCACGGATTCGACAACCTTATCCTGCTGTGCCGACGTCACCACCGAATTGTCGACTCGCAACCAGAGGCATTTTCGGCAGAGGCGTTGGAAGAACTCAAGAAAATTCGGGAAAAGGAAATGGGTAGGCCCGAACAGGCGACAGACGCCTTCTTTGCAAAGATCCTGCTCGGCGACCTAAGGCGCGTCATCGTGAACAATGACAGCGGCAATGTCATTGTCGACAGTCCTGGAGCGATTCAGGCCCACACCGTCAATGTGAGAACGACACGCAAAGCGCTACATATCCAACCGGCAGCTGGAACGATCGGTGCCGATCAGGAGGCCAGTCGGTATGTCCAGTACCTGATCAGCAGGTATAACCAGTTTGCCAGCGCCGACAGGTCGCGTGCAACAGCATTCAGCTATGGCGCCATCTCGAAAAATGTTGAGAAATCCTTCGGAGCGCCTTGGAGGATGCTGGCGATAGAGGATTTTGAGCCCGTTTGTGCATATCTCCAGCAACGTATCGGCAAGACGCGCATCGCAAAATCGAATCTTTCCAAAGGGGCAAGATCGTTCACGATCTTCGCCGATTTTGGTAAAAAGTCAGGCGACAAAGGGTGAATGACGTCAACGAACTCGGCCCGGGCGTTTCTCGTGGTCGCCGGATGCAATGCAGGCGTGGGACCGCGGGAAACGAACAGACAACCCTGCACACAATCATGGAGATTGGCGAAGTTGGTGAACGAATAGGGCCGATTGCGCCGCAGTTCAGCGCGATTTGACCTTCCACCCACCGGAGCGTTTAGGCTTTTCCGCAAAACCAAAGCCAGGGTCTTTCCATGCGCGCAATAACGTACCAGCCCGAATTCAACATCGTCGTATTCTCTTTTCTCCTCCATTTTGTATGGGAATTCGTCCAGGCACCTACCTATGCCGGGATGATCGAGATGAACCATTGGGACGGCATCAAGCTTTGCATGTCAGCGACATTCGGTGATGTCGGCTTTGCCCTTGTTGCTTTCGGTCTCACAAGCCTGGCAGCGCGGACGCGTCAGTGGTTTCTCCGTCCTGCCGCTTGGCAGTATCTGATGTATCTCGGCATCGGGATCGGCCTGACAGTCGGTTTCGAGTATTACTACACGCAGGTCTCGCTGCGCTGGACCTATTCGGAGCTGATGCCTCTGGTGCCACCGTTTGGAACAGGTCTGAGCCCTCTGTTGCAGTGGCTGGTCGTTCCAACAGTTGTCTTGTGGATCACGCGAAGACAGATCGTCGGAATCAAGGTCAAGGAAACCGAGCAATGATGGACAACAGTCTGGGAAGCGGCATGATGGGATTTGGTGGCATCGGGATGCTGCTGATCGGCATCCTCGTATTGTTGGCGATTGCGGCCCTGGTCAAATATCTGATGAAGTGATCGCATTCACGTCGCCATCGACCGATCAACGAGCGCATCGATTGTGCGCGCTCGTTCCTCGTCATGACATCGGGTCTCCACCTGGATTGTGGTAAAGAAAAATCCGAACTCATCCACCAGCTTTCCTTGTGCAATCGTCAAGACCTCGTCCGAATCAATTTCGGCGCGTTTATCCACCATGACATGTGCCGAGAACACATATTTGCCGCTTGTAAGTGCCCAAGCGTGGACGTGATGAACATTCTTCACACCCGGAATTACCGCGAGAGCGGCCTTGGCTTCGGCAAGCGAAATCTCATCAGGCGTTCCCTCCATGAGAAGATGAATGGCGTCGCGCAGTATCCCCCAGCTGGCCCACAGAAGCACAAACCCGAAGATAATCCCCAACAAGGGATCAATTGCGAGGAAGCCGGTAAATCGGATCACCAGTGCAGCGACAATGATTATTAGACTGCCGACGAATGTCTGTATGATGTGCCAATAGGCACCCCGTACATTCAAATCACTGCCCTGTTGCCGGTACAAAAGATACAGCGAAATGAACTCCGTAACGAGGCCTCCCGCCGCTGCAATCAGCATCGGACCGGTGGGGAGATCGATCGGGTTTCCGAGCCGCATCAGTCCCATGACAATCACAACCAAGGCCATGATCAGAAGAAATGCGCCATTCACAAGCGCGCCGATGATTTCGGCGCGCAACCAGCCGAAGGACTTTTGTTCGTCCGCCGGCCTTTTCGCGATGCGGGCGGCGATGATTGCAACCAGAACGCCTCCGACCGCGGAGAATGTATGAAAGGCGTCGGAGATGACTGCGACCGAGCCAGTCCACAATCCAATGCCGAGCTCCACGATAAAATAGACGCCCGTCAGCCACGCGGAAATCGAGAGCGCCCGGCCGCTTGATGGCATATGACCGGCATGGTTTTCTGACATCGGTTTTACCTCCTCTCAGGTCAGTTCGGAACTAGGTCACAGTAAACTGCCCCATCATGCCACCATCCTCATGCTCGAGAATGTGGCAGTGATACATGAAGGGCGTTCGATCGCCTGCGGGCTGCGTGAAGCGCATCAGCAATTCGGTTTCGCCATCAATGACGACAGTATCCTTCCACCCACTGCTTTCGGGCAGCGGATCACGACCGTTTTCGCGGACGACCTGAAACGACACGCCATGGACGTGGAAAGGATGGGCCAGCATGGTTGTGCTGACGATCCATTTCTCGGTGTCGCCAAGACGCACGCGTTGGTTGACGACGGCCATCTCGAACGGATCTCCGTTGATGGCAAACCCGCCCATCATGCCTCCTCCCATCATGCCTCCTCCCATGCCCATGTCGAGCGAGAAGCGCCTGGTTTTGGCAATTTCAAAATCCGCAAGTGAGGGCGCCTTGCCTCCTATCCTATCGGGGATTTTGTCAACCGCGACCGGGAGGCGTTCATCGACAAGGATTGGCAGGACCTCGAAACGCCGCGCGCCCGTCAAACCATCGAGCATTCCCCGGGCGCGGCCCATCATGCCGCCCATTCCCTGATTGGGATCACCGTCACTCACGAGAGAAACGTCATGCCCGCTCGTGAAATCGACCAGGATCTCAGCACGCTCACCGGGACCCATTCGCAGCGTTTCGAGTGCGATCGGCCGGGCAAGATACCCGCCATCGGTCGCGATGAGATGCATCGGGCGGGAGTCGCTCAGGCGCAACGAATAAATGCGGGCATTGGAAGCGTTAACAATCCGCAGCCTGACAATTCCCTTCGGTACATGCGCCGCCGTTCCAATCTGGCCGTTGACCAGGATCGTGTCTCCGGTCATGCCATGCATGATGTCCATCATCGAATTCGCATAGGCCAGCCGCCCGTCACCGGCAAATCTGCGATCCTGAATGACCAGTGTGAGATCGTCCGTGCCATAGGTTTCTGGCAATCCACGCTCCGCATCGTGGCCATCAACGATGTGGATCACTCCGGCCAACCCGGCATAGACATCCTGTGCCGTTCGCCCGTGTATGTGTGTGTGAAAGAAGGCCGTGCAAGGCGGCTGGTCGATCTGCATATCAGGCTTCCAGTTGGAACCTGGGCCGATCGGCAAATGCGGACCGCCATCGTGTTCGCCAGGTACGAGCAGTCCATGCCAGTGGGAACTGACAGGCCATGACAGGGCGTTGGCGACTTTCGGCTGCAACGGCCCCTTTTGAACGCGAACAACCGGCCCGAGATAAGGCTGGTTGAATCCGATTGTCGGTGTCGCCCTGCCACCGATGAAACTGGTCGTGCCGGACTGTGCGGTCACGTCGAAACGCCCCGATTCGGAGGTATCGAGCAATGGCGGCATTTGAAGGCGAGGGAAGCCGGTTGCCCTGGCAAGGTTCACGGACGGCCGTGCGCCTAAAACGCCGTAGGCGGCGGCGCCAGCGGCCAAAGCTACACCTCCTGCAAGCAGTCCGCGCCGTGTTGTCATTGGCGTCTCCCTTCAACATTTTCTGCCCAACCTGCGTTCATTTCGTGTCCCGCGGTTCCAAGGCGTAGCGCTTGTTCATCTCGTCATGGCCGGCGCGGATTTCATCGGGCCAGGTGCTCTTGATGTAAGACAAGACGGCGACGATCTCCCCATCCGACAGAATGCCCTCGTAAGCAGGCATCGCGGATGTGTAATCCTTCAGATTGGCCGCTTCGGCGACCCCAAGTTTGGTGATCTTGAAGAGCAACTCGTCGGGATGATGCCAAGTGTGTCCTGTTTCATCGTGCGGCGGAGCCGGCATCAAGCCGTCGGGTCCCGGGGAACGCCAATCCTCTGCCTGGCCCTGCAATTCCGCTCCGTGACAGGACGCACAGTTGGCAGTGTAGACCTGTTGGCCGAGCGCCACTTTTTCCTGGTCATCCGGCCTAAGGAGAGCCGCGCTTTCCCCATTACCTCGGCCGACCCCAATCATGGCGACGACGCCGATCGCAAGTAATGCCAGACCGGCAAGGGAAATTATCTTCAATCGTCTCATCGACATGGCTTCACCTAAACGACCACCAGGGAAGACCCGCTGGGGACACGGCTGTAGAGATCGATAATGTCCTGGTTCATCAACCGAACACATCCGCTGGAGACAGCCCTGCCGATGGTCCAGTATTCCGGCGAACCGTGAATCCGGTACAGTGTGTCCTCTCCGTCCTGAAAAATGTAGAGCGCTCTCGCTCCCAGCGGATTATCGAGCCCCGGTGGCATGCCGCCATTGCGTGCGCTCCATTTTTCGAGGTCCGGCTCCCGCGCGATCATTTCCTCGGGCGGAGTCCATTTTGGCCAAGCCTGCTTCCACTGGATGACCCCGCGGCCCGACCACGAAAATCCCGCCCTGCCGAGTCCTACGCCATACCGCATCGCCTTGCCGCCCTCCTGGATCAAATGAAGGTAAAACGTCTGCGTGTCGACAATCAGGGTGCCGACCGCATGAGGCCCCGAATAGTCGACCTGACGACGCCAGAACCTCTCCGGGACCTTGTTCAGATCGACGGCCGGTATCGGAAAACGCTCTCCGGGCATCGGCCCATACATGGTTGCATACGTGCCTGGGATTCTCGGTGCCGGTTGCGGCTCGAGCGCCTGTTCGGGTGTGGTGGTTGTACAGCCGGAAAGGGCAAGCAACGACAGGCTGCCTGCCCCACCCAGGAGTTGCCTGCGATTCATTGCTTGCCGGCCTGGTAATACAGGGTCGGCGTCTCTCCGGTTTTGCCGGTGAAGGCGAGGACGTCGTATTTCGCCTTCGGATCTTCTCCCATGCCCAAAGAGCCCATCGGCATACCCGGCGTGGAAATGCCGCGAATATCCGGTTGTTCAGTCATGAGCTTGCTGATCGCTGCAAGCGGGACGTGTCCCTCGAGAACGTATTTGCGATCGCCTCCGATGGCGGCCGTATGACAGGCTTCAAGTTTTGCCGGCACGCCTGCCTGCGTCTTGATCGAGGAGAGGTCTTCCATGTCCATTGTTTCGACGGTGTAGCCAGCTTTTTCGACTGCATCGACCCAGACCTGACAGCACCCGCACCAGGGTGTCTTGAAGACGGTGATATGCTTGTCATCGGTTTCGCCTGCATGTGCATGCAGGATCAGCAGGTTGCCGGCCAACCATGATGCGGCCGCGATTTTGATCAGTGTTTTCATTTCTGGTCTTGTCCTTTGTGTGTTTGATGGCCGTGACAGGTCCGGCCCATGATCTTGTGCATGACGAGGTGTGCCCCAAGACAAAAGCCGATTGGCGCCAATGCGCCGAGGCGTTCAGCCCAACCTGCGCCAGCGCCCATGCCCCAAAGCAGCAATCCGGCTCCGCCGACCATTGGAATGCAGCATGCGATCATGATCCAGGTGCCGAATTTCCGCGGTTCGGGAACGCCCGTGACGTCATGTGCTCGAATTCTCGGCACCCCGGAGGAAAGTGCATAGGGCGATAGTTTTTGCGGGTCCTGAGCCATCACAGCACGACCACCTTTGCGCCCACCGGAACCCTTTCATACAGGTCCTCGACATGCGCATTGATCATCCGGATGCAGCCGTTCGAAACGGAGCGCCCGATCGAAGATGGCTGGGTGGTGCCGTGAATCCGATACATCGTGTCACGGCCACTGCGGTACAAATACAGCGCGCGTGAACCAAGCGGGTTTCCGGGTCCGCCGGGAACGCCTTTTGCATATCTGGCGTATTTGCCCGGCTCACGCCTGATCATGTTCTTGGTCGGGGTCCAACTTGGCCACTTTGCCTTCCGACCGACGGTGGCCGAGCCCCGAAAAGCCAGACCGGCTCGGCCGACGCCGACCCCATATCGCCTTGCTGTTGTCCGGCTTGTTTGCAGGTAGAGAAAGTGGTTGCCTGGATCGACCACCAGCGTGCCGGGACTGTATCCGGAGAATCGAACAGTCTGCGGTTCGAACCGCGGATCAAGTTTGAAGACGCGTTTGTGTGCCTGTGCCAACGAGGCAGGCAGGAATGCCGACGACAAAGCGCCAAGCATGAAGCTACGTTTGGAAAGCATGGTTTCCCTCTCAAATCCAATTACTCGACGAACGCCATTGATGGCTGGCGAAGTAAGATCAGATCGAAATGGGGGGCCTCATCTGGAAATATATCACTTCCAGAAGCGTCTCGGACTGTGCCGGGATTTCAACCGACGCCAAGACAGGCGAATTTTGCAGCGGTGTGAATTCGGGAAGATAATGGCAATCGGCCGCACAATTGCCTTGGCGGTTATCCATGCCGCTTTTCGACTTCTGACAGCATTTCATCGCGGCCGTCTTGTCAGCGGCCAGAACCTCATGAACCTGACCGGTTACTTTCGTTGATGTCATGTCGGCATGCGATTGGATCACAGTCGGCATCATGGCCCCGAGGACCAGAACCAGTATCATCAACGATGGCAAAAGTCTGCGCATTTCAGTAACGTAACGCCGGTTCCGTAAATTTTCTACAATCGTCTCAGCTGACTTCGAACCATGTGGTCATGCCTGCCGCCGCGTGTTCCAGCATGTGGCAATGATACAGCCACTTGCCGGGATTGCCAGCGACGAAGGCAACCTCCGTCGTCTGCTCAGGTCCAATCAGGAATGTGTCCCGCCAAGGCTTGCCGTCATCGACGTCGGCTCCGGATCGGCTGAGAACACGGAAGTGATGACCATGGACATGCATGGCGTGTACCCAGCCTGTCTGATTTATCGTTTCCAGCAGAACCGTTTCGCCGCGCCGAACCGTGAAAAGCGGAGCCTCCGCCAGGTTTGCTATGCCGTTGAATGCCCAGGACTGGCCCGTTTTACGGAAATCTTCGCCTTCAAGGCGCTTGCCCTTGTAGGTGATGTCCACAAAGCCGCCCATGGCGCCACCTTCCATAACGACCTTCACTTTCCGGGCGCCCGTCACATCGGGCTCCGGTATCAGGTTTACCGGAATTGAAGGCGTCGACTGCGCTGTACGCGATATCCCGTCGACGATCCCATCGACCAGGGGGAATGGCTGATCGCCCGAAATCTCTTCGATCGTGAAATCAGCGTCCGGAACAACCATAAGGTCGATCCGTTGCGCTGGTCCGAGAAGATGCGGGGAATACGGCAGAACGACGGATTCCGGCAGCGCCTGTCCGTCATAGGCAATTACCTTTCCGCCGAACCGATTGGGATCGAGTTCCAGAACACGTGCGTTCGAGGCGTTGATCAGTCTAAGGCGATAGGCGTCGCCACTGCGCAGCTTCAAGACGGGACGTGACTTGCCATTCACAAGGAGCCAGTTACCGAGACGCCCTCCGTGGCTCCAATCCATCAAGGAGCCGAAGCTGTCCGTGTCCAGAACGCCAGGCTGGCGCAGGCGCCAGTCATCAATGATGAGGGTGATGTCATGGTCGCGATCAAAGGTTGTGGCTCGCTCCTCCACGATCAACGGGCCATACAAGCCGCGCCCGACCTGATTCCAACTCTTGTTGTGCGCGTGATACCAATATGTACCGGAATCCGGCAGCTCGAATTCATAGACAAGACTGTCTCCGGGCTGCACGGGTTCCTGGGTCAAGCCGGACACCCCATCCATCGCATTTTCGATGCGGATCCCGTGCCAGTGGATGGATGTGGGCTCCTCAAGATTGTTGCGAAAGTTGACGCGTATCCGCTCGCCCTTTCGGGCCCGGATTTCAGGACCGGGTACAATGTCGTTATAGGCCCAGAGATCTGAGAGCCGCTGCTCGTAAAGTGCTCGCTGGACCGGTCCGGCGATCAGATCAAACTCCTGCGCACCCGCCTTTGCCACAGCAAGACCGGGCAGGACGCCTGCTGACACGAGCACCCCGGTTCCCGCCAGGAAATTGCGTCTGTCAATCATTATCCCGCTCCAGCAGAAAGGTTGCGATTGCCGTCAGATCGTCCTGACTGAGAAAGGAAGTTCCGTCACGCACCACTTCCCCCATCGGACCACCAAAAGCGTCGCCGTCCGGTTGGATGCCTGTTTTCAGCGCATAAGCCAGATTGGACACAGTCCAGCCCTTTTCCTTCAGCACATCCGCCCTGATCGAAGGGGACTTACCGCCATCGGGCAGACTGTCTGATCCATGCAGGCGCAATTCCGCCTGTCGGGCACCCGCGAAGTTCCGTGGCGTGTGGCAGGCACCGCAATGCGCCGGCCCTTCAACGATATATTTGCCGCGGTTCCATGCATCCGATCTCGCCGGATCAGGTTCGAATGTCTTGTTTTCCAGGAATGCGGCGCGCCAAAGCTTCAGACCCTCGCGGAAGTTGAAGGGGACCGCCATCTCCTGTGGTTTTGATGGCTCCTCAACCGGCGGGACAGTCTGGAAAGCCGCCCAGAGATCGGCGATGTCCTGGTCTGTCAGGCGGGAATAAAACGGGTAGGGAAATGCCGGATAGTAAGGCTTGCCTTCCCGGGAAACGCCCTGCCGGACCGCCTTGGCGAAGTCTTCAACCGACCACGCACCTATCCCGTAGGTCGTGTCTGTCGTGAGGTTGGGCGAGTGGAAGGTGCCGAACTGGGTCGGCAATGCCAGGCCGCCAGCAAGCGGAGCGCCGCCGTTCTCGGCATCTGTGTGGCAGGCTATGCACCCGGCCATGCGCGCCAGATAGGCACCACGGTTCGCGTTACCCAGTTCTGCGTTCAAGGAGACGGTTTTTCCGATAGGCCACCAATATAGGCCGGTAACCGCCACGCCGGCCAATGCCAGCGCAGCGGCTCCCAGGAGGAGCAACGTTTTCATGTGTTACTTCTTCTCCAGCCGGAATTTGGTATGGCAGGAAGAACACGTCTGGGCCACCATGTTGAAGACGCTGTCGGCGGGCATGGTTGCCAATTGCTCGTTGGTCATCATCGGTTGTGTAGTACCCATCATACCCGATCCGCCACCCATCATGCCGTTCTGGTTGCCCGTCATCATGGAGTTGTTGTTGTCCATCATCGAGCCTTGCGCGTCGCCAGACATGGCAAGACCGTTGTCAGCGGCGCTTTCCAGCCCGGTTGCATAGGTTTCCAACTGACTGGCCAGTGCTTCAAAGACCTCCCAGTCAGTCCAGATTTCTGCCCGGGCTTCGGAAGGTGCCTCGGTCGTTCCTTCCGGAAACAGCGAGGTCATGGCTTTGCCGGCGTGGGATTTGATGATCAGCGCCCCCGCCTGCACCGACGCTGCATCGTAATCGACCTCGCCGCGCATCATCGCCGAAAGGGATTTGACGACCTTGCTCATGTCCATCATGGCATCCATGCGCTGCTTGTATATTCCGGTAGCGCCGCCATGGGCATAAGCCGCGACGCCACCTGCAAGGATGATGAATGCTGCCGCGGCAGCTGCAATTCTTGTTCTCACGATTTCTCTCCTGAATGATCTCTTCGATGGCCAGGAATGCTGGCTGTTTCGTCAGAAGAGGATCCGCGGAGGTGGCGGGTCGAAACCGGGCGTGATGCCCGCATAGTTCGTGACACCTGCCGGTCCATGCAATTCCGTGCGGCAGCGGCTCTTGATTTCGACGGACTCGACCGGCAAAAGTATAGGCGCACCACAATGCATTGCGCGCGTCCCGTCCGACTGGTTTTGCGAAGTCCGCTCCGTGTGATCATGTGAGCCGTCGGCGAGAACGGCTTGGATCGGCCCGGCGTGTTCATGCGGCAGCATATCAAAATGCGTGAACCTGCCGCCGGCAAGGACAAGCATGAAGACGGCCAGTGCAGTAACCAGCCATTTCATCCACACAATCTTGCCCTCGATGTCATATCCCCTCATCAGAAAATTCCGTTCGCCTTTTGCAAGGCTCGGACGTAGGCGATAATCTTGTCAACGTCTTGTTCGCTGACACCCGGTACCGGCGGCATGTTCCCAAAACGCCAGTGATGGGCGCGCACTCCGTTTTTTGCCGCAAGCTGAAAAGCGGCATCGCCATGGTGGTTCGGCTCATAGATCCTGTGAACGAGGGGCGGAGCTATTCCGTCCTGCCCCGCCGCATTGACGCCGTGGCATGACGCGCAGTTCGCTTCGAACGCGCTCCTTCCTTCAGCCACGAGACCCGAAAGTTCCGGCACATCGACGTTGGCAAGAGGTGCACCTGCTTTGCCGGATGTTGTTTGTATCGTGTGCGGATCCTGCGGTCGTGGCGCGAAGGAGTTGTAGGCAAAGACGGCGAGCCCGAAGGCGAAAAACGCCAACACAAAATATTTTGGATTCATTGCGAAAGACCCCCGGCAATTTCCTCCAAAATGGGACAGTCGGGTCTCGAATCACCATGACAATGATCGGCAAGTGTTTCCAATGTCGCGCGCAACGCGCGAAGCTCGTCAATCTTTCGATTCACCTCTTCGATTTTTCCCAGAGCAAGCTCTTTGACGTCCGCGCTTTCGCGATCCTTGTCGTTATAGAGTGAGAGAAGCTGCCGACATTCATCGATGGAAAAACCGAGACTGCGCGCGCGCTGGATGAAGGCCAGACGGTGAACATCCGCGTCCGCGTAGTCGCGATAGCCATTGCGTGCCCTTGCGGGCGTTACAAGGCTGATATCCTCGTAGTAGCGGATGGTCTTGGCAGGCAGTCCGGTCGCCTGTGCCACCTCCCCGATATTCATTTTCTTGTCTCCCTTCGCCACCTCATTCTCGTTGTCGAAAACTCCTGTGTGTGGCGCTCCACGCTTCTCCACTGTCCACGTGTCCGCGACACGGTTCCGAATGCCGTCACGACCTCAAGGTTTGCATGGTCAACAGGCATATCGATTCCGATCGTGGCAATTCCGTCATCCGGTACAGCTACACGTTCCAGTAAGTGGAAGGTCAAGCATCGAGATCGACACGGCGCAGCCTCAATGCATTTGAAATCACCGAAACCGAAGACAGGCTCATGGCTGCCGCCGCGATCATCGGGGACAGCAAAGTACCGGTAACGGGATAAAGGATGCCGGCAGCAACCGGTACACCCGCAGCATTATAGGCAAAGGCGAAGAACAGGTTCTGCTTGATATTCCGCAACGTCGCCTGTGAAAGCTTGCGCGCGCGGACGATACCACCCAGATCGCCTTTCAACAGGGTGATGCCGGCGCTTTCGACGGCAACGTCGGCGCCCGTCCCCATCGCAATCCCGACTTCGGCCGAAGCCAGCGCCGGCGCATCGTTGACGCCATCACCCGCCATTGCCACCTTGCGGCCATTTCGATGGAGTTCATCAACCAGAGCCTTCTTGTCCTCCGGTAAAACGCCTGCCCGCACCTGGTCGATGCCGAGTTTATCCGCCACAGCTCTTGCGGTCCGTTCGTTGTCACCGGTCGCCATGATGATGGTCAGGCCCGCTTCATGAAGCGCATCGATCGCCGCTTTTGTGTCGGCTTTGATCGGATCGGACACTGCGATCAGGCCGGCCAGCTGTCCATCGATTGCAGCGAACATGGCCGTCTTGCCTTCAGACCGAAGTTCGTCGGCAGTGCCATCAAGCGCTTGGTGGTCAACGCTGGACAGGTCCATCATAGCTGCATTGCCGAAAGCGATGGTCCTTTTGCCCGATTGCCCCTGGACGCCCTTCCCCGTTACCGCGCTGAATTCGGTCACAGGATTGGCCTCGATTCCGCGTTCTGCGATGCCGTCGACAATCGCCTCGGCCAGCGGGTGTTCCGAACCGGCCTCAAGCCCCCGGAGCAAACCGAGCAGTTCGCGCTCATCGAACGCCTCGACAGTGATCACGTCGGTGAGCCGCGGCTTGCCTTCGGTCAATGTTCCCGTCTTGTCCACGACGATCGTGTCAACTTTCGCCATGCGCTCGAGCGCTTCAGCATCCTTGACTAGGACACCGGCCTGGGCTCCGCGTCCCGTTGCCGTCATGATCGACATAGGCGTAGCAAGACCTAACGCGCATGGGCAGGCGATAATCAATACAGATACCGCAGACACGATCGCAAACACGAAAGCGGGATCCGGTCCGAACACGATCCAGATGAGGAAAGCGAGCAGCGCAACGATTACGACCGTCGGTACAAAGTAGGAGGAAACCCGGTCGGCCAAACCTTGTATGGGTGCGCGCGACCTCTGGGCGGATGAAACCATGGCGACGATGCGTGCGAGTATAGTTTCGTCACCCACTTTCGCGGCCTCTATGACCAGCGATCCGTTCTTGTTCAACGTGCCGCCCGTTACCGTGTCACCTTCACGCTTTTCGACCGGCAAAGGTTCTCCGGTCAGCATGCTCTCGTCCACGCTTGTAGAGCCGCTGACCACATTGGCATCCACGGGAACAGCTTCGCCGGGACGCACCCGCAACCGGTCGCCCTCCACTATGTTCTCCAGGGGCGCGTCGTATTCTTCACCGTCCGGGGTTATCCGACGTGCCGTCTTGGGAGCAAGATCAAGCAGCGCTCGGATGGCGTCGCCCGTGCGCTCTCGCGCGCGCAGTTCGAGCACTTGTCCTACAAACACCAAGGCAATGATGACGACAGCGGCCTCGAAGTAGACCGGCATGTGACCCCCGGCCATATGAAGGCCCGCAGGAAACAGCCAGGGGAGAAATGTTGCTATGGTCGAATAAAGATAGGCTGTCCCAACGCCGATCATGATCAGCGTCCACATGTTGAGGTTCCAGGTCTTTATGGAAGTCCAACCGCGATGGAAAAACGGACGCGCAGCCCATATGACAACGGGTGTAGCGAGCGCGAACTCTAGATAGAGAGCGAGCCTTTCGCCCAGCCATTCACGGATCGGCAAGCCGAGCATCGGCGCCATGGCGAGTATAAGAAGCGGGACGGCTGCGCCGGCACTGACCCATAGACGGCGCGTGAAATCGACCAGCTCATGATTTGGCCCATCGGCCACACCTCCCATCGGCTCCAGCGCCATGCCGCAAATCGGACAGGTTCCAGGGCCCTCTTGGACGATTTCGGGGTCCATTGGACAGGTATAGAGCGTGTTCTTTGGCGCGGACTGCTTCTTTTTCGCCTTGTTGCCGGAGAGATAAAAATACGGATCGGCCTCGAAACGATCATGACATTTCTGGCTGCAGAAATGATAATCGTCCCCGCGATATGTGAGCGAAGGCTTGCCCGCGTCGAGCTTGACGGACATGCCGCAGACCGGGTCCTTGACCGTGCCGTCGACCGGCACCGTCGCACTCTTCTTGATTTCTTCGGTTGAAGGCGCGGGGGCCGGCGCACCATGCCCATGATGATGATCTTGGTCGTGGTGGTGATGATTGTGCCCGCCGCAACAGTCTTTCTTCGCGGTTCCAGTCGCGTGATCGGTCATGACGATCTCCTTTGCTGCACCGATGTAGGGCTTCCAGCGACTGGAAGGTCAAGCGACTAAATTTGCGCAGTGATCGGAACCCTCCCGGGCTGG
The DNA here is from genome assembly GCA_002706885.1 of Phycisphaerae bacterium. Classification (GTDB taxonomy): domain Bacteria; phylum Planctomycetota; class Phycisphaerae; order Phycisphaerales; family UBA1924. The sequence continues at coordinate 26,737 of PAKY01000026.1, read as the reverse complement.
AAGGCCGTTAAGTCCTTGAAGACCAGGAGACCTGCCATGAGCTACACGCGCTTTTTCGCCATGATCGTCACTTCGACAGTCGTGATGTTCGGATTGATGTATCTGAACACCTATCTGATCACGCACGTCTTTTTCAGCGAGACCCGCGCTTACATGGCAGTTCTGATGGGCGCTGTCATGGCGATAATCATGCTCGCGTTCATGCTGGGCATGTACACGAATAAGAACCTTAATATCGCGATTTTTGCGGGCTCGATCATCGTCTTTGGGGCGATGCTCTGGCTGGTCAGAAGCCAGACGACCATTGGTGATGTGAGCTACATGCGTGCCATGATCCCGCACCATTCCATCGCGATCATGACCTCCAGCCGGGCCAATATTGAGGACGAGCGCACGCGCAAACTTGCGGATGAAATCATCTATGCGCAGGACAAGGAAATCGCCGAGATGCGGTACATGATCGCGCAGATCGAAACTGACGGATTAAAATCAGCTTCGACGGGTGGCGAACAAGCAGCGCAGGTCGTCAGTGTAGAGCAGGCTCTGTCGGAACCGAAGATTGCCGTGATGGATGCAGAATTCATCAGTATCGATGACATCAATGAGGTTTTCCCGGATGGCCCAGACTGCACGTTCAACTTTACGACGGAGAGCCCCGCATCGCTCGCACTCGGTGACGCTGAAGGCACCCAAACGGCGCTCTTGAAGATCAATGGCAACCTCGTCCAGCTGGAAGCAACCGGAACAGATGGTTCGTTTTCCTCAGATGGTCTCTCAGCAACACTGACGAGCCTTGGTGACGATCGGATGCGGGCGAATTCCCGTCTCGTCATTCAGGTGAACGACGAACTGACTGCCGGGTATGACGGCTTCAGCAACTGCGCCAACTAAGTGATCCCGGGGAACAAGGTTCTATGACCGCAAAGGATATTGCTATGGCGAAAACGGCTGAACTCCATCGGATGGTCATGGATGAGCACGTTTGCCCTTACGGGCTAAAGTCGAAGCACCTTCTGAAGAAACAAGGGTTCGAGGTCGACGATCATCCGCTGACAAGCCGCGAAGAAACCGACGCCTTCATGGAAGAGCACGGTGTTGAGACGACGCCGCAAACCTTCATCGGTGGCGAGCGCATTGGCGGCTATGACGATCTGCTAGTCTTTTTTGGCAAGGAAGACGCCGACGGTAACGAAACCAGCTATCGGCCTGTCATCGCGATTTTCACAGTGGCGGCCGCAATAGCTGTAGCTCAGGCGATAGGCACCTTCGGCACGATCTGGAATGTGCGCACGATAGAGTGGTTTATCGCACTGTCGATGTGCTTTCTCGCCGTGCAGAAACTGCAGGACGTTCGAAGCTTTTCGACCATGTTTCTCAACTACGACCTGTTGGCACAGCGCTGGGTTCCCTACGGCACTCTCTATCCATACGGTGAAGCGCTTGCCGGTATCTTGATGGTCGGCGGCTTTTTGCCGTTTGTTTCCGTACCCATCGCTTTGTTCATCGGCACGGTTGGAGCGGTTTCGGTGTTCAAAGCGGTCTATGTCGACAAGCGCGAGCTCAAATGCGCGTGCGTCGGTGGGCAGTCCAACGTGCCGCTCGGATTCATCTCGCTGACCGAAAATCTGATGATGATCGCGATGGGGCTCTGGATGGGCGCAAAGGCGCTTTTCTAACCCTTTGTGGAAATACGCGGCATCAATGCGCCGAGTGTCCTGATGCGATGGCGAGATGATGCTCACGGTGGTGGTCCCCGGTCGCCATAAGGCCGTAGAATCCCAGAGCTTTGATCTGCGCCGAATCCCCTTCTCCGGTGACGGTCCAGACGAGTGATCCGTCGCTGGTTTTAACCGCAGAGTTCCAGCCCGTCTCCTCTGCAAGGACAGGCGCATGAGCTGGCACCATGCGGCTTGCTGCCTGGTTCTGATGTTTTATCAGGTCAATCTCAATACGTAGACCGCTCTCGACCTGGGTGGTCTCGATCTCTGTGTCACTGATCAGTGCGTCCATGTCGATCAGATGATCGCGCAGGGCTTCCAAATCGACAGACGACCAGTCGGTATCTGGATCGTCGCGTAAAATTCGCGCAATTTCAGCGATGGCTGCGAAAGCGCCCTGGCCGGGCTCGGCCGGAGAGCCAATCGGTTCCGCGGGCATAGTCGTGGCTCCATGCATCGTGGCGTGCTCCTTATGATCCATCGCATGTTGGGCGTGTGCGGCCGTCGACAGCGCTATCGTTACAGCCGCCACGAGCATTAACTTTTTTGTCCGATGCATGCGTCGCTCCTTTCGCGTTTCGCGCTTGATATTGCGTTCGGCAGGTCCGCCATATGATTTTGATCATACGACGGTGGAGACTGCCAACCGCCGTGAGCGCTTGGCATTGGAAGTTTGATCTTATTTCAGTTCCGTCACAGTCAATTTGCCGTTGACGCGGTCGGCGACGAACTCGATGGCCTGCCCTTCGCTCATTTTCTCGAGCATGGTTTCGTCGGCCGGATAGAAGACCATCGTCATCGCCGGCATCTCGAGGTTTTTCAGCTCCTCGTGGATGATGGTGACTTTTCCGGATTTCATGTCGATCTTCTTGACCGTACCTTTCGTGTACTCGGTGGCAAACGCGACATTTGCCGCAAGAGCCAGCGCGGCGGCTGCGAGCGTGATGATGAGTTTTTTCATGTGGGTGCTTCCTTCGTGTATTGGTTGGGGGAGAGGGTAAAAGTCAGTTCGCGGCGACCGTGACGGTGCCCTTCATGCCGGACTCGTAGTGGCCGGGGATCAGACAGCCGAACTCGAAGTCGCCGGCGTTGGAAAATGTCCAGATCACTTCGCCATCGGTCTTCTCGACTAAGCGCACGGCGTTCGGATCGTCATGTTCCATCTCCGGGAACTTCTCCATCAGCGCCTTGTGCTCCATCATTTTCTCGTGCGTATCGAGGACGAACTCGTGCTCCAGTTCGCCGGTGTTTCTAACCACAAAGCGGATGGTCTCACCCGCTTTGACGGAAATCGAGGCAGGCTCGAACACCATGTCGCCATCGTCCGTTTCGCTCATGACGATATCGATGGCGCGGTCGACTTTCGCGGCGTCGCCCGGCATGCCGACTGACATCTCATCATGACCGTGGCCGCCGGCATGCGAGCCAGCGGCAATTGCGTAGGGTGTGCTCAGCGCCAGCATCGACGCCAAAAGTGCAAGTCTCATTTCATGTCTCCTAGTTGAGCTGATTTCCAATCAGCCCTTCTTCATCGAATGGGCACCATGCCCATTCATCTGTCCACGCGGTGCGGGCGTGATCTGTGTTGCGGAACTGTTCTGCGAGGCGAAGTCGGGCAGTTCGCCCGTCCACTCATAGGCCTCGGTGCCTGGCGGGTTTTCGTACCAGCCGGGATCTGCGTAATCGCCGGCCGGAATCCCTTCACGGACTTTGACGACCGAGAACATGCCGCCCATTTCCAGCGGCCCGTATGGTCCCCATCCGGCCATCATCGGCGAGGTGTTGTCGGGCAATTCCATCGACATCTCACCCATATCCGCCATTCCGGCAGTGCCCATCGGCATGTATTCCGGCTGCAGGCGACGGATTTGCGTAGTCACCCGCGACTTGTCGACACCGATAAAGGTTGGCACGTCATGACCCATGGCATTCATTGTGTGGTGCGATTTGTGACAATGAATCGCCCAGTCGCCGGGGTGCACCGCGTCGAACTCATAGGCGCGCATGGCGCCGACCGGGATGTCGATCGTCACCTCCGGCCAGCGTGCCTCGGGGCGCACCCAGCCGCCATCGGTGCAGGTGACCTCGAAATCGTAGCCATGCATATGGATCGGGTGGTTGGCCATCGTCAGGTTGCCCACCCGCACACGGACCCGGTCATTGAGCGAAACGACCAGCGGGTCGATATCCGGAAAGATGCGACTGTTCCACGTCCACAGATTGAAGTCCGTCATCGTCATGATCTTCGGCACGTAGGAGCCGGGATCGATGTCGAAGGCGTTGAGCATGATCAGGAAATCGCGGTCTACCGGCATGAAGGCCGGGTCCTTCGGGTGCACGATGAAGAAACCCATCATGCCCATGGCCATCTGCACCATTTCGTCGGCATGCGGGTGGTACATGAAGGTGCCAGACTTCACGAGATCGAACTCGTAGATATAGGTCTTGCCGGGCGGGATCGCCTTGTGCGACAGGCCGCCAACGCCGTCCATTCCCGATGGGAGTATGATCCCGTGCCAGTGCACGGATGTGTGCTCGGGCAGCTTGTTCGTGACATAGATGCGAACACGATCACCCTCGACGGCCTCGATGGTCGGGCCGATCGATTGACCGTTATAACCCCAAAGATAGGCCGTCATGTCTGAGGCAAGTTCACGTTCGACTGGTTCGGCGACGAGGTGGAATTCCTTGACGCCGTTGTTCATCCGGTAGGGCAGAGTCCAGCCGTTTAGCGTGACCACCGGATTGTAATCCGGTCCGGTGGTAGGTGCGACCGGCGGCTGGGTCAGCGGGCTTTCCATCACCGCGGCTTCCGGCAAGCCCAGATTGGCGGTCGAGGCAAAAGCTCTTGCCGAAACGAGCGCCGCTCCGGCGGCGCCCACGCCTAGCATCTGTCGTCTGTTCATCATTGCTGAAATCCTCTCCATCAATGTCCCGCACCACCGGCGTCGGCCATGGCGGGCGCGGCATCACCACCGCTTCCGCCGCCGAAACCCGGGCCGTAAACTGCCGCGTTCAGATCAGCGTCGGCCAGCCAGAAGTCGCGCTTGGCATTGACCGACATGATCAGCGTGTTGATCTTCACCCGCGTATCCGCAAGCAGCTCGAATGTGTTGGTGATCATGCCGTTGTAGGTGAGCAGGCTTTCCTGCTCGATGGTCTGGCGCAACGGCAGAACGTTACGCTTGTAATGACGGCCAATCTCGTGACGCGCACGGTAGTTCGTGTAAGCCGACCGCGCTTCGGAACGGATGTTGACCGCCTTTTCCGCCAGCAGATTGGCACCGCGCAGATAGGTCATTTCCGCCTTGCGCAGCCGTGCCTTGCCGCTGTCATAGATCGGGATGACAAATTCGACTTCCAATTGAGGTGTGACCACAACCTTTCTTGAATCGTCTTCCACCTCTTGTTCAGCTTCGAACCCGCTGAGCAACTCCAGATCGGTCAGCGTGCGCGTCGCATCCGTCAGGCCGAAGGATTTGGCGGCAAGCTCCAGTTCCAGCTCCGCGATCTGCAGATCGATGCGGTTGGCCAGTGCTTCAGCTTCAATGGCATGGCCCGCTTTCAGCTTGCCGGGTAGTTGCGGCAGCGCGTCAGGCACATAGTAATCAACCTCTGAGCCCCAGAGACCCATAAGCCGTGTCAGCTCTTCCTTGGCGAGCTGTGCATTGAGGCGCGCTTCGGCCAACTGGCCGGTAAGCTCGGCGTAGAAGGCATGCTCGCGCGACTGGCCTGCTTTCGGTAGCGCGCCGGTCTCCCCGAGCCTCTGGGCGAGTTCGGAGGCCGCATCGGCAGCGATCTGGCCCTTCTGCAGGTAAGTGACCGTCTCGAATGCGGAGACCGCGCGTATCCAAGCCTTGCGCGTATCGGCGGCGAGCCGCAGCGTATCGTCAACCGCTTTCAACTGTGTCTGCTCGAAGCGAGTCCTGGCGATATCGACGCGTTTTTCGCGCGTCATCGCCTCCAGCAGATTGGTGGTGACCATGCTTTCGAGCGCCCGGAACAGGATCACTTCAGGCGCGCCGATGCCAAATATGCCGATCGACACTCTCGGGTTTTCCGGCAGCATCCGCTGCCAGACATCGGCCGCATCAATGCCGATCGCCGCGTAAGAGGCCTGCAGGCCCTTGTTGTTCAACAATGCGACCTGCACGGCGGTGTCGGCGCTGATCGTGCGCTTGTGCACCATGGCATGGACTTCTGAGGCAAGCTGGCGGGTCTGTTCCTGGGTGTGCGCCCAGGCGGTGCGTTTGCCGGTCGCGTACGCTGTTTTTGCGGAGACATTCTGGAACCCGGCAGACGCATCCTCATAGGGTGCGGTCTGCTTGGCAAGCTCCCCAGTCGATACGCATCCCGCAAGCAACAACGGAGCGAGCGTCGCCAGAACCTTCATACGGACGGCACTCATGATCCCGCACCTGAATTGGGTGCTTGGCTTTGATTCAAGAGCTGCCACGGCTTCGGATCGACGGGCACGCGGTGCATGTAGTCGGTAACGATGGGGACTGCGCGCGGATGACGGATCGCAACAACAGGACTCGCTGGAGCCGTCAGTGCCGAGGTGTCCGGCAACGGAGTTGGCTGCGTGTTCTGGCACGCGGCCAATGCCAGCGGCAGCACCACCGGCAACATATATCTGAACATGGGAATAATTCCGGAAGACCGATTGATACGTGAGCGGGCGCAAACCCGCAGTGTCGGAAAATCGGAATCAGGCTTCGGGCGGTCTGTGGATCAACTCAGGCTGGATGCCATCGGATTCGCTCGCTGACCACAGCTTAGCGTTTGCCAGCCGCAGACTTATGCTCTCGACGGAAGTGAATGATGAAACATCAAATGCGACGCAGGACGTAACGCAGCAGTCCGACGCGTTTTCGGAGTCAGCCATGATATGATCGTCGTTCAGGCAGTGCGCGGATTGATCGCTGATTGCGTCATGTACGTGCGAATCAGACGGACTGTGCACATGTGTTTGCGCAACCGCGGCCGCCGCCATTGCCATATTACCATAATGCCCTGCGTGCGTGCTGAACACAGCGGACAACATCATACCGGCAATCAAAATCAACCTGGCAACGATTTGCACGTGATGGCCTCAGAGGGGCGAAGTCTCAGCACATACTATGCGCTTGTACTTCAGTAAAATAATAAATTCGCGACAGGATGCCCGCCGCAGCGGTTTGCCTCGATATGCGTCACGGCAGCAACACGGCGAAGCTTACAAATCAGGTGCGCGAGAACGCTGCAAACTCCACTCACCGCGACACTCGACCTCTTGGGTAACGATAACTGCGAATTATCAGGGCCTCAAAAGCGCGTAGCAATCGCCAGCGCTCAGTGGGGTCAGGCCTGTTAATAGCCCGTGTGTTCTGGCTACTGACCAAAGATTGTATTTAATCTTTGGTCAGTAGCTGCCTATCGTGCCGTCAACAAACGGCAGGCCAGTTCCCGGTCACCCCAACGTGTCGAAAAGGTATCGGAGACTTCGAACCAGCTTCCGTCGTTGCCGGCACCGTGGTTAGCGCCCATGCATGAACATTGGCACTCATGACCGAGCGCTTCCTGGCATGCTCTCGCGCAGATCTCCTGCTCGCGGTAGGGCTGAATGATGTAGATCTTGCCATATCTGACCAGCGCTCGATCGACGAGGTCATTGAACCAGGATTTCGGCAACTCCCAGTATGCTTCTGTGCCGCCGATCCATTCGGGAGCAGTTCGCCGCCCGTTCTGAAGCCAGTGCCGATTGTCGTCGGCGAATGGTAGTCGCACGCGAATGCGCTCGCCTCGCCCCGTACGGCGCAGCACAACAGGTATTTGCTTCTGCTTCCAGACGTAGGAGAGGGTGAGCTGATCCATCATCTGCCTCAGCTTGTCTCAGAACGCAGGACACGGGACTAATTCTAGCGCTCCGGGTTGCCAACGCCCGATGGTTCCGCCTGTCCTGCTCCCAATGGACGTATCACCAGAATATCAACGCAGCTCTCACCTCTGTATTCTGGCGCTTTACGTCCTTGTTCTCGCATCAGGTTGCGGCCTTGTTCAATTGATGTTCGATCGCTGCTGCGGATGCAAGCACGTCCTCAAATTCAGGCGCCGTTCCGAAGATCATTGCGGTCGTGTTGGCGTAGTCTTCTTTGAGCGCCGCCACCATGCCGTCGACAGGCTCAATGGCGAATGTACCCGGCATGGCCGAGGCGAGGTCCATGTCAGGTCGGTTGAAGAACATCCGCGCATGTCGGACGCAATCTGCACCGAGATCAAGATCTCCGAGGGCAGCCAGGCCCACGTCTGAGTTTAGGAGGCAATGAAGATCGTAATAGTGCCGCGACACGCGTTGACCTTCTTGGCGAAGGACGCCACGCCGCTCATACCAGCGGCGCAAGCCATGCGCGATGACAACCTTGTCCCAGAAGGTCCGTGTTGCCTCGACAGTGGTTACGTCAGCTACTGCCAAATCCAATGATGACGCCTCGTCGGCGATGTAAGGGCGGATCGTGACGGGCCGATTAGGATCAAGGGCTGACTTTGCGCCGGATTCGATTCGAACGGCTGGGCGCACATATGCGCCGTCGCGCGGCTCAACCTCTGGATACCAGACGAGAAGTGTCTGTCCGTCGGGATCGGCCTCGTCGATCTCGATGCGCCCTAAACCGCCGGTTAGGTCGGCTAGTTGCTCGGCAAGAAGTTCTCGAAGCGGGCCGGTGATATACGCGCGGCACGCGTCCCGGATCGCATCCAGTCTGGCACGGCGTTTCTTGTTCGAGAGGGCTTCGAGTTCTTCGACCGACGCCGGTTCGTGGAGATCATCGCGGAAAACGGTGATGTCGATATCCTCGGAGAACCGTTGAATAAGGCCGTAAGCTTTCGATAACGATGTGCCGCCTTTGAAGAGGAGGCGCGGCGCTCCGGCAGTTCGCTCATGATAGAGCGCGTTCAGGGTCCAGCACACCCAGAAGTCCTTCTCGATATTACCCACTGGCGCTCCGAGACGGTTAGCGGTTGCCAGGAATAGATCGAGCCGGTCCCGTTCGGGGGTCTCGACGACCTGCTTGTAGGCGGTCGTGCTCATTGCTCGGCCTCGTTGGTATCGACGGGAGTGACAAGGTCGCGCAGGAATTCTTGCATCCAGATCGGCAGGGCTGAAAGGCCGGCGCGAAGGTCGTCACGGATCGCCTTTCCGTGTTTCGGATCGGCGAACAAGCGACGCAGCACATCCCCTACCCGGTCTCGCTCATCGTCTTGGGCCAGCATGTCCTGCATCCAGTACAGGGCCTGGACGACACGCATGGCCGGTCGGTCGGCCCAGTAGAGCCGGCTCGGTGCGGCGAACTTGAAATAAATCTCCTGCTTGCCGAGTTTGATCGGCTTCAGCCGTGCATCAACCAGCACTTCGATGCGCGCCGGGACGGCCGTGGTAAGTCCCAGATCGTTTGCGGCTGTCATGCCGTCGACAACGACCCGCGCCTGGTCGCGACGGGTGACAGCACGGATTACGGCCCGATAGTCCGGAACGGTGGGCCGTCCCGTCAGAGAGTTTTTACGCGGCCGATCATAGAGACCGCGATCAATGCGGCGGAGCTCGCCGGCGGCGGCGAGCCGCTGCAGGGTTTTGTCTACGGCGGCACGCCCGCCGAGATCGGCGAAATCGGCAGGCGTCCAGACCTCGTCGGGCTGAGACGCAACCCGAGCAAGCAGTTTGGAGCGCAGATCTGTATCTTGAGTTGGATCCATCATGTCCGAAATATGCTACATTTTTCGGACATCAACAAGAGAGTCCGAAGAATGTCACATTTTTCGGACTCTCCTCGACCGCTAAGCACTGACCGATTCGCCGTGAATTGCATAATTGCGTTTTACTTTCATCGCTCAGGTAATGGACAATGCACCTATGGCATTCCGATTCATCCATACCGCTGACCTTCATCTCGATTCCCCGCTACGTTCGCTTGCACTCCGCAATGGTGACCTCGCCGAGCTAATCGGTGACGCCACACGGCAGGCTTTGGTGACGATCGTCGACTTGTGTATCGATGAACAGGTCGATGCGCTGATTATCGCCGGCGATCTCTATGACGGCGACCAGACATCGATGAAGACTGCCCGGTTTCTGGCCAGCCAGTTGCAGCGGCTCAACGAAGCCGGCATAGCGACCTTCATCATCCGAGGAAATCACGACGCCCTTTCGCGCATTACGCAGGAGCTGATCCTGCCGCCATCGGTCACCGTTTTCGGCGGGCGGGCTCATTGCGTCGACATCACCAAGGACGGGCTCGCACTTTCCATTCACGGCCTGAGTTTCGCCAAGCCTCAGGCTCCGGAAAGCCTTCTTGAGAAGTATCACCGCCCTACCCCGGATGCTGTCAATATCGGGATCATGCATACGAGCCTGGCGGGCGCTCCTGGGCACGATCTTTACGCGCCCTGCAAGCTATCCGACCTCCAGGGCTGGGGATTCGATTATTGGGCACTTGGACACGTCCATGTCCGGACCGAATACGCCGGCGATCGCGTAGTGGTCATGCCAGGAATGCCTCAGGGACGGGACATCAATGAAGCCGGGGAAAAGACAGTCACCCTCGTTACGGTCAATGACGATCAAAGCCTCAGGATCGAAGAACGCACGACAAGCACCGCCCAGTTCGAACGCGTCCCGGTCGACATGTCCTCGGCGGAGACCTGGCGAGAGGCAGCCGATCTGATTGAGGCAGAGATTACTGGAGCACGCGAACAAACACGATCTCAGCACCTTGTGGCTCGTCTTCGATTGACAGGTGCGACCCCGTTGTCGTGGCGGCTGCGACGCGATCGCGATTTGGTGCTGGCTGAAACCGAGCAGCGCGCAGAGAGCTTGGGAAACACCTGGATCGAAAAGACCGATTTGGTGACTACGGCGCCGGTCAGCAAACCGGTTGGAACCGCGACCGCCGATCCAGTCCTTGAACTCGGCGAGTTGATGCGAGGCGACATCATTCAACGGCATGGCGTTCGACAAATCGTGCAGGACCTCGTCAAGGAACTGCGCGATGACCTGCCGCCGGAAGCGCGCGGGTTCAGCGGCAACAACGAAGACGAGTTCGAGGCGCTCGTCGACCAACTGTTGTCCGAAGGAAGCGAAGACATGCTGGCTCGGCTCAAAGCCAACGCTCCGGAGGTCGACTGATGCGCCTGCGCCGGCTCGATCTCACGCGCTACGGAAAGTTCACGGATTATTCGATCGACTTCGGGGAGCATGAGAGTGACACACCGGATTTGCATATCGTCTACGGCCTGAACGAGGCCGGCAAATCGACGGCTCTTTCCGCCTATCTCGATCTCCTGTTCGGCATTGAGGAACGCACGCGCTACGGTTTTATTCATCAAGGCAAAGTCATGGAGATCGGCGCCTGTCTAGAGTTCGAAGGATCGGCCCATGAGTTCAGGCGCGTCAAGCAGCGCAGCAATTCCCTCCTGGATGCGAACGGGCAGCCGGTCAACGAGGCGGTTCTGAGCGTCCCGCTCGCCGGTCTGACACGTGACTGTTGATTTTCACTGAGAACTGACCCGGTATTTCCACCGAGAATTGACCCGCCTTATGTGTATGAAACGGCGGTTACGCCGTGGTCAAGATTTTGTTTTTCTCCCTTCCATTTCGGTTTGATTTGCAGTGCTGGTTTTGAAGCGGAAACTTTCGTTTCCGGTTTCGAGGATATGACAGTGATGGGTGAGCCGGTCGAGCAGCGCGGTTGTCATCTTGGCGTCACCGAAGACGGAGGCCCATTCACTGAAGCTCAGGTTCGTGGTGATGATGACACTGGTGCGCTCGTAGAGCTTGCTCAGAAGGTGGAAGAGCAGAGCTCCCCCGGAAGCGCTGAACGGCAGGTATCCCAGCTCGTCGAGGATGACGAGATCGGAATGAACAAGCCGATTGGCGAACTGTCCCGCCTTGCCCTGGGCTTTTTCCTGTTCCAGCGCATTGACGAGTTCGACGGTAGAGAAGAAGCGAACGCGCTTGCGGTGATGTTCGATAGCCTGGATGCCGAGCGCGGTTGCAAGGTGGGTCTTGCCGGTTCCGGGACCGCCGAGAAAGACGGCATTGTGAGCCTGCTCGATGAACTCGCAGCGGTGAAGCTGACGCACGAGTGCCTCGTTGACTTCGCTGCTGGCAAAGTCGAAGCCGTTCAGGTCCCTGTAGGCGGGAAAGCGTGCTGCCTTGAGCTGATAGGCAACCGACCTGACTTCCCGCTCCGCCGTTTCGGCCTTGAGCAACTGGGACAGGATTGGGATGGCGGCCTCGAAGGCCGGAGAGCCCTGTTCGGTGAGTTCACTGACCGCTTGGGCCATGCCGTGCATCTTGAGACTTTTGAGCATGATGACGACGGCGCCGCTGGCTGGATCATGACGCATGGCGGGCCTCCTTCAGTTTGCGCAGGGCATCATAGCGTTCGACATTGGCCTCCGGTTCCCGGCTGAGCGTCAGGGCCTGTGGAGCCCGAATGGCCGGAGGGGTCATCGGCTTTCCATCCGTCAGCCGGTGCAGCAGGTTGAGGACATGCGTCTTCGTGGGAACACCTGCCTCCAGGGCCATCTCGACGGCAACGAGGACGGCCTGTTCGTCGTGATGAAGGACGAGCGTATAGCGCGACGATCAGGATGAGACACGCGCGACAATCTGGTTGAGATTCTTACGTCGCGGTCACGGGCAAATTATCACGGTGATTGTCGCTGGCAAGAGTTTCGTCGGTTTCTGATTGCCGCTCCGCGACAAGTTCGTTGGTGTTTTTGATTGTCGCGTAGGAGGCGGGCCTTCCACGCTGGCGTTTGGCTTCCATGGCGGAACGCCTCCGGTAGCTTTCGACATTCATCTCAAAGATCGTTGCGTGATGAACAAGTCGGTCCACCGCGGCAAGCGTCATAGCGGGATCGGGAAAGACCCGGTTCCATTCTCCAAAGGGCTGATTGGCGGTGATCATGATGGAACGCCGCTCATATCTTGCGGAGATGAGTTCGAAGAGCACACTGGTCTCGGCCTGATCCTTGGTGACGTAGGCCAGATCATCGAGGATGAGCAGATCGAACTTGTCGAGCTTTGTGATGGCCGATTCGAGCTGCAACTCACGGCGCGCGACCTGCAGCTTTTGGACGAGATCGGTGGTGCGGGTGAACAGCACGCGCCAGCCGTTCTCGATCAGCGCCAGGCCGATGGCCGCGGCGAGATGGCTCTTTCCGCCACCGGGTGGGCCAAACAACAGGATATTGGCGCCCTTGGCGAGCCAGCTGTCGCCGGCGGCGATCGCCATCACCTGGGCCTTGGAGACCATGGGTACGGCGTCGAAGTCGAAGCTGTCGAGCGTCTTTCCGGGCGGCAGGTGCGCCTCGGCGAGGTGGCGTTCGATCCTGCGATGCGCCCGTTCGGCCAACTCGTGTTCCGCGATGGCCGACAGGAAGCGGGCGGCGGGCCATCCTTCTCTGTCGGCCTGTTCGGCGAACTGCGGCCAGAGCGTCTTGATTGTCGGCAGCCGGAGTTCATTGAGCATGATGCCCAGCCGCGCTTCGTCGATTGTGTGGATGCTCTTCATGCGACCTCTACCGCGCAGGTCGTTCCGATCAGGGCTTCATAGCCATTGAGTGATGCGAGTTGTACATTAACAGTCGGCAACCGGGCCGGGTCCGGACCGAAGAGCGCACTCAGGGCGGCCAGGTCAGGCAGTTCGCCAGCGTCGAGCGTTCTGGCAAGCTCCTCGGCCAGTTCACGCTCGCAACCGCGATCATGAGCCAGCGCCAAAAGTTCGACGGTGATCTTGCAAGCCTGTTTGTCGGGCAGTTGCTCGATGAGAGCGTCGAAAGTCCTGCGATATTCCAGTCGGGGAAAGAGCTTGTCGCGATAGACGAGCCCCCGAAGCGCCATCGGCTTTTTACGCAGGGAATGAATGATGTGGTGATAATTGACGACCTGATCGTGCTTGCCATTCGCATCGGCGCGGCCGCGCGGCAACGTCAGCAGGTGCGTGCCACCGATGAAGACGTCGAGACGATCATCGAACAGACGCACCCTGAGCCGATGTCCGATCAGACGGGAAGGCACCGTGTAGAAGACCTTGCGCAAGGTGAAGCCGCCGGTACGCGACACCGTGACGACCACCTCTTCGAAGTCGGTGGTGCGACGATCGGGAAGCGCCTGCAAACGGGCGCGCTCAGCATCGATGCGCTTGCCATGTGCGACATTGCGGCGGCTGACGATCTCGTCGATGAAGGCGCGGTAGGAGCCGAGATCGTCGAAGTCCCTGGCGCCGCGCATCAGCAGAGCATCGCGGACCGCGTTCTTGAGATGGCCGTGGGAGCTTTCGATCGAGCCGTTCTCGTGCGCGACGCCCTTGTTGTTGCGGGTCGGCGTCATGCGGTAATGGGCGCACAGTTCCTCGTAACGGTGCGTGAGATCGGCCTTGGCGTCGGCATCAAGGTTGCGGAAGGCGGCCGACAGGCTGTCGCTGCGGTGATAGAGCGGCGAACCGCTGAGCGACCACAGCGCGTTCTGCAGGCCCTCGGCCAGAGCGACGAAGCTTTCGCCGCCAAGAATGACATGGGCGTGCTCGAAGCCCGACCAGACCAGCCGGAAGTGATAGAGCAGATGGTCGAGCCGCTGGCCTGCGATCGTCACGCCGAGGCGGCCCATATCGGTAAAATCCGATAGCCCCAACTGACCGGGTTCATGCGTCTGGCGGAAGATCACCTCCTGCTCCTGACCGTGAACAGCCCGCCATGATCGGATACGCCGTTCAAGCGTGCGGCGAATACTTGTCGACAGTTCCGGATGACGCCGCAGCATCTCATTGTAAACGGCGACCGCACGGATGTCGGGAGCTGCCTTGAGGAGCGGAACAACTTCGGCGTCAAAGATATGCTCAAGAGGATCGGGACGACGCCGGCCGCGCCGCGGCCTGCTCTGTGATGGAAGACGTGCTTCCTTCTCGATGCGATAAGCTGTCGCCCGGCTGATCGACGCCTTGGCGGCGGCGACCTCAAGGGAATTGGTTTGTCGGTACTTCATAAAAAGCCTCGTCTGATGATCGGTTACATGGCGACCCGGCACAAAGGTGATTCTCCAGTCTCAGAAAATCACCCACGCTACCCGGCCAACCGCGATCATGAGACGCCAAAAAAATTGCGCCGCGGCGGGGGTGTAACTCCAGGAGGGCTACGCCCTCCCTTCGTCACACCCCCGCCGCAGAGTCTCATCCTGATTGACGCTGAGTCTCACCTTGATTGTCGCCGCGCACAGAGCCGGTGCGGGTGACCTCGACGAGCTTGCGGCGGGCATGCGCCCAGCAATAGGCCAGCCGGATTTGCGAACCGACGCGATCGGGTGCGATCAGCCGATTGTAGCCGGCGTAGCCGTCCACCTGCAAAACCCCTGAGAAGCCCTGCAATATCTGTTCGGCACGCTGCCCGCCGCGGCCGGGGGCATAGGTGAAGGCGACGCCGGGCGGCGCACCTCCGTTCCACGGCCGGTCGTCGCGGGCCAATGCCCAGAAGTAGCCGGTTCTGGTCTTGCCGGAACCGGGATCGAGCACCGGGGCACGGGTTTCGTCCATGAACAGCTTGGCGGACCGCTTCAGGTCTGCGATCAAGGCGTCAAAGACAGGACGCAACTCGAAAGCCGCACGGCCAACCCAGTCGGCAAGCGTGGACCGGTCAAGATCAATGCCCTGGCGGCTCATGATTTGCGCCTGCCTGTATAAAGGCAGGTGATCGGCATACTTGGATACCAGCACGTGGGCGATCGTGGCCTCGGTCGGCAGACCCGACTGGATCAGCCGAGCCGGCGCCGATGCTTGAACAACGCCATCGGTGCAGGAGCGGCAGGCGTATTTCGGGCGGCGGGGGACGATGACGCGGAACCGGGCCGGGATCACGTCCAGCCGCTCGGAGACATCCTCGCCGATAGGATGCAGACACCCGCCGCAGGAACAGATCAGGCTTTCCGGCTCAATGACCTCTTCGATACGGGGAAGATGCTTTGGCAAGGATCCGCGATTGACTGATCGTCGTTTGGGGGCTCGTCGGCTGTCGGGGCTATCTGCCTCCTCCTCGGCATGAACCGCCGCAATGGCCGTTTCCAGATCCTCCAGCGCCAGGTCGAACTGATCCGGGTCCCGTCTTTCGGATTTGCGCCCGAAGGCCGCCTGCCTGAAAGCGGCAACCAGCTTTTCCAGACGTTCGATCCGCTCATCCTTGCGCAGATTGCGCGCTTCCGAGGTAATCAGCATCGCCTTCAGGGCGGCAGGATCATCGGGCAGATCGGTGACGGTCAGCATGGCCCGGCTCTATCAAATCCGGCGCCGGCATGCGCGCAAAAATCAACGCCCGAGTCATCGTGCCGCAGTTATTCGACGGCCGCTGGCGCACGCGCCTCGACGGCGCGAACGCGACGCCAATCCAGGCCCGCAAACAGAGCCTCGAACTGGGCATGGTTGAGCGTCATGAGCCCATCCCTGATGCCCGGCCAGGTGAACACATGCTCCTCCAGCCGCTTGTAGACTAGAACAAGACCGCTGCCATCCCAGTAGATGAGCTTCAGCCGGTCCGACCGGCGCGAGCGGAAGACGAAGACCGTTCCCGTGAACGGATCCTTGCGCAGTTCGTTCTTCACCAGGGCCGCCAGACCGTCGTGGCCCTTGCGGAAGTCCACCGGCTTCATTGCAACCACGACCCGCACCCGGTTCGACGGAAAGATCATGAGGGCAGCGCGCCGAGAGCGTGCGCGACGGCTGCAATCCGCTTCGCGGACACGCCTGTCTCCAAACGGATTGTAATCTGGCCGATAAGGATCTCGGGGCGCCCGGTTTCAACCGAAGTTTCACATTCATCCGGAGCCGCGACAATCATCGCCGCAAATTCCACGTCATCTTCCGGAGCCGGCAGAACCAGCTCGCCAGGCCGCGCCAACGTTCGCCATGCGGACAGGTGGTTCGGCTTCAGACCGTACCGTCCCGCTACCTCATTCACCGTCACACCCGGGCGCAAACTCTCCGCAACGATCCGCGCCTTCACGTCGTTCGGCCACCGGCGTTGGCCACCTGCATCACGCCTGTCCGTGAGAACCTCAATCGTAGTCTCCATGGAGAAACTCCCTCGCAATCCAACAGGATCAGCCGATTACAGATCGAGAGAGGCAAAACTACGTGGGGGTAGAACAGCGGTTACATTGAAAGTTGTCTTACTCGCCCTGATTCCAACCATTCTGACGAACGCTCGAAACCATCAAGGACGCCGCGCAATTGGGGCGGACCTTTGCTGGCATCCAGGCCTTCAAACAGATCCTGGATAGCGAGTTGAATGTGTCCGTTGATCGGGCGAGCCTCCTCCAGGATTCCAGTCGCGTCCGAGAAAGCTGTCCACTGATCTGACCGCGCCAGGACGGCGAATTCAGCGACAGGCGGCCCAAAAAGAGCGCGATCCAACCCAAACCGTTTGATGGCATCTATTGCATCAGGAAAATCAAAACAATCCTCGGGGACATCGTCTCTATAGCCACAGTCCATTCTACCAAGATAAGGTATGTTAGTGATGATGCGAGCGTCATATTCGTGGCAATGACTGTCTATCCAAACGTAGCTTAAGAGCATTTGAAAGGTGTCTTCGATCTCGTCGTAGCATTCTTCGCGGATACCGATCACATTTTGAGCCTTGAGTATTTCCGAGTCAGAAGATGAGCTCAAGTCTACGCCGGACGTCGTCCTACACAGCCGAAATTCTCCAGGTCTTGCCTCGGAAACCCTCCAATCGGCGACGTGTGCTCATCGATGTTGGCGGCTATGACTATCCAAAAATCCATCCGAAGCTGGGCCCGCTTTCACCCTCGCCTGATGACGTCGCGCGCGCTTGCGCGGGAGACCGGTTCGCGCGCGCAAATCGCCGGCGCGCACGCTGCCAATGCGCTCGGGCTGTCGGTACAGGTGCCCGCGAAGAGCCTGTATTTGACGGATGGGCCTTCACGCCGGATCGTTCTTGGTAAGCGCGTGGTCGATATGCGGCACGCTTCACCCAAGCATCTGATAGCACCGGGCAGTCCTGCCGGGACTGTTGTCCAGGCCCTCCGTCATGTCGGGCCGGTACGAGCGGATGACGTGGCTCGGGTTGCCGTGGGCCGGCTGTCCGCCAGTGACAAGAAGGTGCTTGTCTCCAACGCAGTTCAGGCTACCGCTTCGATGCGGCCTACACTGATTTCGATAGGCAACACACCGGCGGATGCAGTGAATGGATAGGCCCCGTGTCATCAATGAAGATTGGCGCGGTCGATGCGGAAATACTAACATGTTTTAATGATGGATCCAATCCTGTCGGAGTGCTCAAGAGCGCGGAACTTGTGCTGTGTACCGCGTAGGTCCTGGTTCATGGGAAACATGCCCTTCTCCCATTCGGAGATTATCGGATGTGTCCCGAGAGGTCGTACTTATCGAGAATGAAGGGCGACCATGTTATCGTCCGGCTCTTGAGGCCGCCTCTCGAACTTGCGGTAGACTTAAATGTGTGCGGCGCGCCAGACTTGGCGCGCCGCGAAACGTAACTTAATAGAAAAGTCAGTTCTGGGCCGCAGCCGAGGTCAGAATGCTGTCTAGCAACTCCTGACCGGGCAAACCTTTACTGTTGGCAAGCTCGAGCCAGACGTTCCAGCTCGGGCGGGCCGCCTCTTCGATGGCGACCCTGATCTCATCGGACATAGGCACACGAACCAATCCAGCTTTTTCAAAGAGCGCCTCGTTAGTCACGTCAACCTCTTTGTATTTCGCTATTTGGTGTTCGTATCCCGCTACCGCCGCATCCTCAAGGAGAGTCTTGTACTGGTCGGGAAGCGCATCGTAGGCAGGTTTGCTGACAGCAGCGTGGCAGACCATTGAGCCCAGCGACCAGTTATCTGTGACCCAGTCCGAAACCTCGTGCAGTCGATAAGACGCAAACGCATATGTGTACGGGAAAGTGGCAGCCTCAATCAGACCGCGTTCCATCGATTGGAACATGTCGGGGGCGCTCACAACTGTCGTACTGACACCCAAAGCGCTCATTAGCTGGCCTATTCCGCCGGCCGAGCTCATGCGTAGGCCTTTCAAGTTCTCGAGCTTGGCTGGTGCTTCGCCGGTGCCCATCGCCTCATAGTTTGGCATTAGGATACCTATGAGCGACACCGTGTTCCACTTGGAGAACTCATTCTGGATCGCGGGCTGTTTGTAATAGTCCTCGACGACGGCCTGACGCTGTTCAAGCGTTGAAATCGGTAGGAAAGCGAGGTCGAGCGCGCCGAGCCCCGGGGTCTTGTCGGGATGGTACATTGGGCAGAAGGCTGCGGCTTCGAAGGCGCCAATGTAGAGACCATCGAGGTTTTCTTTCGAAGGGGACAAAACCTCACCATATTCGATCGAGATTTCGAAATTGCCGCCGGTCTTTTCGGATACGTAGGCAGCAAGGCCTTCGACACCTTCTGAGAAGCCGCGGCGGTTACCCCACATCGACAGCAACCACTTGACCTTCGGGCCTTCCACCTCCGCGTTCTGGGCATATGCAGCGGGCAAAGCTGCGGCCATCCCGGTGGTGGCCAGCGCAGCGGCGATCCCGAGATTTGCGAGTTTTTTCAGTCTCATTGTTTTCCTCCTTTAGACTGAACTCATTAGATCACAGAACCCGAAAAAAGTCATCAAAAATCCTACAACGCGATACTTTTTTGTTTTTAACGCATCATCTCCGGCAAGAAGAGGATCAGGTCCGGGAAGAAAACTATAATCGAGATGATCACGACCTCTCCGATGAGGAACGGTGTGACGCCCTTGAAGACATGATGCAGCGGGATATCCGGGCGAATGCCGTTCACGACATAACAGTTGAGTCCGACCGGAGGTGTTACGACACCCACCTCGATCAGTTTCACTAGAAGCACTCCGAACCAGATCGGATCATAACCAAGTCCAACCACCGTGGGGTAGACCACGGGCAAAGTCAGCATCATCATGCCAATCCCGTCGAGTATCATGCCGAGTACGAGATAGAGCAGGATGATGGCCAACAGGATGACACCGCGCGGAACATCGAGTCCGACGATGGAATCGGTGATAACGCCAGGCAGACCTGTAAACGCTAGGAAGCGGACAAAGACCAGAACGCCCCAGATCACCATAAAGATCATTACCGTGGTCTGGATCGCATCCAGCAAACCATGACGGAAATCACGAAACGAGATCTTTTTCGCTAGCGCCATGACAACCATAATAGCCGTAGCGACCGCAGCCGATTCGGTCGGCGTCATGATGCCGAAATAAATGCCAACGAGAATCACCCCGACCACGAAACCGATCCCGGCCAGTTGAGGGATGGTTCGGATCTTGTCCATTATGCTCGTCGCTTCAAGCTTGGGAGCAATGTTAGGATTGATGGCCACCACGATGGTGATCACCGCGAGGTAGACAAAAATCGATAGAATACCCGGTACGAAACCGGCAAGTAGAAGCGCGCCAATCGATTCCTCGACTAGAATGCCATATATGACGAGGATCGCGCTGGGTGGGATCAAGGCCGCGAGCGTCCCCCCCACGGCAATGACACCGGCCGCGAAGGATTTGTTATAACCTCGCGCTTCCATCTCAGGTAGGGCCAGCTTGGTGAAGACGGCGGTGCTTGCTGTGCTGGCGCCCGAAACAGCGGCGAATCCAGCGCTTGCAAATATTGTCGCCGTGGCGAGCCCGCCCGGTGCCCGCCCGACCCAGACCCTCGCGGCGTTAAAAGCCGAAGTTGTGATGCCTGCATGCATGGCCAGAAAGCCGATGACGATAAACAAAGGCAGAACGCTCAGCGAATAATGGGCGGATTCGGCATGTGGAATACTGCCCGCGATCGCCATGGCTACGTCGAAGCCACGGATGAAAATAAGTCCTACGATCCCAGTGAAAGCGGTGGCAAAGGCTATCGGTACGCCGACAGCCACGAGAATGACGACGGTCGCGACGCCCAAATAACCCAGAGTGACCGGATCCATGATGTTTCTCCGTCGGAATTAATGGGCCGTTTGCCCGAAAATCGAGCTTTCGGCAGTCGGTGAGAGGATTAGACGGAGGGCTTCGAGAAGCTGCACCGCGAGTCGGGCGAGCAGAAGGGCCAAGGCCGCGGCAACTCCGCCCATCCCATACGAGAGGGGAATGCCGATCTCGGGCGTATCTCCCCCGAGCGAGAGGGCGCGCATAAGCTTGAGAAAGCTACCCTGGAGGAAAACGTAAGTGACGAATAGGCCCACGGCTAATGCGATCGCTTCGGCCACCCATTTCGCGCGGTCGCCGAACCGATTGGTGAGAAGCGTCATGCGGACGTTGCCGAACTTGCTTTGGCCATAGGCAATCCCGAAGGCCGCAACTGGGATCATCAGTTGCTCGACGATGTCTAGGTTTCCATGGATCGGTGCATTCAACATTGAACGGCCGATGACCTCTGCGACACCAAGAACCATTAGCACAAGCACAACAAAGCCAGCGAAATAGGCCATGGCGCGCTCAATCGGCCGCAGCAGGCGATCCGCAGATTCCAGTAGTCTTTTCATTTAAGGTCACTCCTCCCAATTTGCGGCCGAGCGGGTCCGCCGCGCATCGTTTTGTCTGCGTTTAAGAACATGCAGATAAATTGCGCAACATTCATGCTCCGGCGCTTTGTGCGATTTTGCGGCCCGTGAGGTAACCAAAGGCCACAGCAGGTCCAAGAGTGATGCCGGCGCCTGGATAGGCCCCGCCCATCACGCTGCGCCGATCGTTCCCGACCGCATACAATCCTTCGATAGGAGCCCCTTCGGCGTCGAGTACATTACCTTCAACTGAGGTCGAAAGCCCGTCGAATGTCCCCAGATCACCCATGAATATCTCAAGGGCATAAAAGGGTCCCTCACCAATCGGGCCAACATTCGGGTTTGGTTTTTGCTCTGGATCACCAAGGTACCGGTTAAATGCGGTATTGCCGCGACCGAAGGCGGGATCTTCACCGGCGCTTGCAGTCCGGTTGTAGGTTTCGATCGTCGCTTTCAGGCCTTCAGGGTTGATGCCTGTGACACGCGCGAGGTCATCAAGGGTCTTTCCCGTTTTGAGGTAGCCGTTGCGTACATAATGCTCGGACGGAACCGGTGCCGGTTTGGCGTATCCCAGACCGTAGCGACGCAAGGTCGACCGGTTACAGATCAGCCAGACCTTTCCCGATGCACCTACCGCGCCGGTCGCGATCATCGCTTCACCGACATCGTGGTAGGAATTAGACTCGTTGCAGAACCGTTCGCCGGCCTGGTTAACCGCAACGATGCCGGGCTTATACCGGTCGAGTAGGTGTGGGAAGGCCTTCAAGCTTCCATCGCGCATCGGGACTTTTGACACTGGCATCCAGGCGGCACTGTTTTCGAAATTAACTTCGAATTTGCCGCCGACGATTTGGGCAAGACTGATACCATCACCGGTCACGCTTTCGGGTACCGGTGAGAAATGCTCTGCGCCTGATTGAAGGTGGGAATAAGCCTGCGCTGTGCGAACGGAATCGTTCGAGAAGCCACCCGTTGCAATCACGACCGCGTGGCGAGCATTTATAGCCACCCTCTGGCCGTCACGTTCGACTAGCGCGCCGGTCACCCGAGCGGTATTCCGCTGCAATTCGATCACGGGTGAACTCGTTTGGATCTGTACGCCGAGGTCTAGGGCCGATTTTGCGAGCCTGGCGGCAAGGGCGTTGCCACTTGTTACCTGAACACCGCGACCGTAGCGCATTACCTCGATGGCGTGGCTAGCCAGACGTTTTGTTACGTACCAAAACGACGTTATCGATTTGGTTGCATTGAAGAAATGCTTGATGTCGGCATTAGAGGAATTGAACATCATTCCCATGAAGGTGATGGTCTGCAGCGGCGGGCGCAGGCGTTTTAGGTCTGCACCGAGCTTCGAAGAATCGAAAGGCGCGGCTAAGATCGACCGCCCTATGTCGACCCCACCGTCATACTGAGGATGGTAATCCGGATAGAGCGTGGGCACGAACTTCACTTCGGTTTCCCGCTCTAGGAAGTCCAGAGCCTCGGGCCCGATATCTAGAAAGGCATCTACGGCATCGGCGTCGAAAAAGTTGCCCGCCTCTACCTTCAGATACGTACGCGCTGCTTCCCTGGTGTCGTCCGGGTTCTGATCGCGACCATACCGATTTCCGGGGATCCACAAGACACCGCCCGAAAACGCCGTTGTCCCACCGAAATGCTCGGCTTTTTCCGCAACGACCACTTTTAGGCCTGCGTGGGCACAAGTGACCGCGGTTGTCAGTCCAGCTGCGCCTGATCCGATTACCAATACATCGCATGTTTCTTCGATGCTCACCAGAACCTCCCTTTTCGAAATCTCTTTCGGCAAGCGACCGGCCTGCTTCAGTTAAAATTCCCAAAATATGGGACTTTTAACTTAATTATGTTGTTCTGTCAATTGCTTTGGCACCTGTAGGTGCTCGCTCTGGGAACAGCGGGCGCGTAGATTCGACAAGGAATAGCTTGATCGAATTAGTCGCATATTTTAGGATTTTTATAAAATACGACTGCTCTCAACCATGACCTCCAGTCCGCCCGGCATATCGGTTGCGTGCGGAGGAACAGAACAAAGGTGGTTTCATGCAATTTGAATGGCGCACATATACGGCACAGCCTGGCAAGGCGATGACGTATCTCGAACTTTATCGGACTATCGGTGTTTCGCTCGTCACCAAGCATCTTCCAATGCTAGGCTATTGGCTTTCCGAAACGGGACCACTCAACGAGATCCATCATCTCTGGGCCTATAACGACTTCGACGACAGGACCAAACGCCGCGCCGGCTTGGCACAGGAGAGAGACTGGCACGAGAATTTCATCCGTAAGGCGTTTGAGGTGATAACGGCACAACGCTCGCGCATCTTAGTGCTCGACCGGGGGTCCGAGCGCTTTGAAGCGATTCTCGCAGCACGCGATCGCGTCCACTCGGGACGCCCCCAAGTCGAGGCGTGCCTCAGCACCGGTCTTTGTGTCATCGCGGAAGGGCGCGAGGGAGAGCGGCCCACTCTGATGGACCCACTTGCCTCGTTCCGGGTAGCGCTGGGGAAGGATGTTGGCAGACGGATTGACCTCTATGAAAATGTCTCGGTGAATGACTGGCTTGCACAGGCCCCCGTGCGACATGCTGGGACAGAAACGACGCTTTTGCGCGCGCTGACCCTGTCCCCGATTGGCGGTAAAGTATGAAAGGTCCGATGATGCAGACGCCGCTTGAAACGCTTGTTGATTTCCTGATGTCATTGCGAAATGGCGAGGTGCCGGACTCTGTCGCCGGACAAGCCCGGCTGTGCCTTCTTGACACGGTAGGGTGTATGATCGGAGGCGCGAATACGCCAGAGGCAACACAGCTCGAAAAGGCGGAAAAGTCGGTCAACCCTGGCGAAATATGCTCTGTTGCCGGGCGCGGACGGCATTCCCTATTGGGAGCCGCGCGCATCAACGCCTATCAGGGCGACATTCACGAACTCAATGACCTCATAGCCGGCCACGCCAGCATCGGAAATGTAGCCGCTGCGCTCGCGCTAGGCCAGGCTCGGGGCGTGTCCGGCGCCATGCTGCAAGGTGCCCTTGTCGCCGGGATAGAAGCGACGTCCCGGGTCTATAATGCTTTCTATGCCCACCAGAAGCCGCTCGAAGAGGTAGGGATCGTATCCGTCGGCATGTCTTCGACGATCGGAGCCGCCGCAGCCTGTGCCCATCTACTTGGCCTGTCACGCGAAGCGACGGGTCATGCCTTGGCCATCGCCGCTGGCTGGGCGAACTGGTGCCCAGCCGAAGTGATCTTTGGCAAAGGCGGAACGGCAAAGCCAATGCTGTTTGGCGCGCTTCCCGCCTGTACAGCGATATCCGCAGCCCTCTCGGCGGAAGAGGGGATGAGTGGTCCTCTAGATATCCTGACGTCTAACAAAGGTTTTTTTGCGACCATTGCAACGGAATGGGACAGAACCGCTTTTTGCCCAGATGATTGGGCGTTGAACACGCCGCGGCGCAAACTACATGCCTGCTGCGGCTATATTCATTCTTCGTATGAGGCCGCGCAGCAGCTTGTTGCTGACGGCGCGTTGCACCCAGAAGACATCGTCTCCGTCCGTATCGAGGTGCCGGGATATATTATCCCGGCGGTCAGTAAGTCGGGCGCGCCGACCACGCCAAATGAAGCTCGTTTTCATCTACAATTCATGTTGGCCCAAGCTTTCGCGGGGGGCGGGCCGGTGACTCCGGCGATGAGCGATGGATTTGCCGCAACCCTCGAAAGGAACGAGATCCGGGGGCTGCTCCACCGATTCGAGGTAGTAGGCGCGGCCGATCTGTCGCATTATCATCAGTCGCGGGTAATAGTGGTGACGGTTCGGGGCGAAAAGCTGGTTCAGGCGAATGATGCCCCACGGGGGACACCGCGTAATCCGTTGAGCGATACCGAGGTGGTTGCCAAGTATCGCAGGCTTGCAAGCCCCGTTTTAGGGCCGGAGCAGACCGCCCGGCTCGAGGCGGCCTTTCATGCGCTCGACCAAATCGAGGACGTGAACACCCTATGTGTGATGATAGAAGAGCCAAAGGCTTTGAACGCTACCGTCCCATCATTTGCAAAGGCGCGATGATGAGCGAAAATAAAAAAGGAATGGCCGTCTTCGCCACCCCTATTTTATTTGTCCATCTTGTGGTTCAGAGATCCATAAGCTTGGCGATGATATTGCGCTGGATCTCGTTCGAGCCGCCCCCAATTGGTCCAACGCGGGCGTCGCGATAGAACATCTCCATCAGGTATTCGGACGAGTAGCCTGCGCCGCCCATCACCTGAAGACCCGTGTCGGCGCATTTAACGTTTGCATCTGAGCAGACGATCTTGGCAATCGATGTCTCGCGGACTGGATTCTCGCCCTGGTCTATTAGATCCGCAACTCGCCAGGCGGACTGCCGGGCTGTTTCTGCCAAGATCAGCATGTCGGCCAGCTTGTGCTGAATGGCCTGGAATTTCGTGATCGGTTGGCCGAACTGAATACGGTCGCGCGCATAATTGGCTGCGTATTCGGTGATGCGAAAGCAATGACCTGCGGAGATCGCGGCGAGGCAAAGGCGCTCGACATTGAGTGCGGCCATCAGCCCTTTCCAAGCATCGCCCTCCTCACCGATAAGATTTTCTACAGGTACCTTAACGTCGGTGAAGAAGATCTCGTTCGCGTGGGTCGTTCGTCGGCCGAGCATTTTGAGCGGACGGATATCGACACCCGGCGCGTTAGCATCAACGAGCAGCGTGCTCATGCCTTTGTGTCGGCCGGCAGTGGGGTCGGTCTTACACACCACGACTAGCTTGTCTGCGACATGCGCACAGGTGATCCAGATCTTGTTGCCGTTCAGAATGTAGTGATCCCCGTCGCGTACAGCGTTCGTTTTGATCCCGGCGACATCCGAGCCGGTGCCTGGTTCGGACATGGCAAGCGCCAGCTTAGTCTTCCCGCTGATTATGTCGGGGAGCACCCTTGCTTTCATCTCGGGGCTGCCGCGGTGCACGATGTGCATCCCGGCATAGATGACTGTCGTCATGAAGCCTTGGGCAATCCCCGTGTAATAATAGCCAAGGGTTTCCACGAGGGCGGTGAGATCAGAGGCGCTGGCCCCGGCACCACCATATTCCTCTGGATAAAATAGGCCCATGAACCCCGCCTCTGCCAAAGCGTTGTAGGCATCGTGGGGGAAGACGCGTTCATCGTCGAGTTTTCGAATGCCTTCAAACGGCAAAGTCCGCTCGAGGATGTCCAACACGCTTTCGCGGATCATCTTCTGATCCTCGGTTAGTCCAGCGGTGTTCATGAATTCCATGATTGATCATTCCTCTTCTTGTGCTTTGTAGGTTCGCGACCGAACCATCGTGGTCATAAGCCCTGTTTGAACGATATCGCCGTGCTGGTTGTGCAGATCCATCCGTCGAACGAGAACGCCCCGATCCGGTTTAGATCTGCTGACGCGGGCGCTC
>PAKY01000025.1 GCA_002706885.1 Phycisphaerae bacterium | reverse complement strand
GCTCTCCGACGATCCCGCGGGGAGTTCGTGGAGGCGATAAGAGATGCCCAACGCCTCGCATCCGCGTGCCTGATTCGCCGCGTAGACCCGCGACGCGTTGTCGCCCGCATCGACGATCACCGCGTCGAGGGCTACCGAACCGCCCCGCGCCGTAACCACGCCGACGCGATCCCGCGTGCGCTGCCGCTCCGCCTCAGCGAGCGCCTTGCCATCGATGATTCGTGCCGGCATCGGGGCATCGTAGCCGTCGTCGATCTCGATACCCTCTGCGCGTGAGTTCGACCCGACCCAAGACCGAAGCCGGGGACGCCGCCGATCGGATCCACTCGATTCGCGAGCGGCTGAACCAGGCAAATCACGCGTACTACGTCGACGCCGATCCGATCATGTCCGACGCGGAGTATGACCGCGTTCTGGACGAATTGATCGCATTGGAGGCTCACCACCCCGAGCTTCACGACCCGAACAGCCCGAGCCAGCGGGTGGGCGGCGAGCCGATCGAGGGGTTTCAGACGGTTGCCCACACCGTTCCGATGCTCTCGATCGACAACACGTACTTCCGGCGAGAGGTCGACAAGGCCGAGAGCGACAAGGCGAAGGATTCCGTCGAGAGTTGGGTGGCGCGTGTCCATCGTTCGACGGATCGTACGGACGTCGCATTCGTGACCGACCCGAAGATCGATGGCGTCGCGATGTCGTTGCGCTACGAGAAGGGCCGCTTGCAGCGCGCGGTCACACGAGGCGACGGCGAACGAGGCGACGACGTCACCCACGCGGCCCGCGCGATACGTTCGATACCACTTCTGCTCCGTGGCGAGCCTCCGGCTGTGCTGGAAGTCCGCGGCGAACTTTTTTTCCCTCGACCCGAGTTCGAGCGCGTCAACGCGGAACGCGAGGCGGCGGGGCTCGAGCCGTTCATGAACCCACGCAACGCGTGCGCCGGAACGATCAAGCAGCTTGACCCAACCGCGGTTTCGGAACGGCGGCTGCGGTTCGTCGCGCACGGGCGGGGTGAAGTCTCAGATTCCTTGGCGCCGACATATTCCGGCTTCCTAGCCGCCATCCGCAAAATGGGACTGCCGACGAATTCCGACGCGAGGGTCTGCGGGTGTCTCGACGAGATTCTCCAGGCGATCGACGACTTCGCGGCGAGGAGGAGCGATCTCGACCACGACACGGACGGGCTCGTAATCCGCATCGATGACTTCGCTCTTCAGGACGAACTGGGCTACACCAGCAAGAGTCCGCGTTGGGTGGTCGCGTACAAGTTCGCGTCCGAGCGTGCACAGACGACCCTGATTGACGTTGAGCACCAGGTTGGCAAGACCGGCAAGATCACCCCCCGCGCGATCATGGAACCCGTCGTGCTCGCCGGCACGACGGTTCGCCACGCGAGCCTGCACAACTACGGGCAGGTCCGTCAGAAGGACATTCATCTCGGCGACACGGTCACGATTGAGAAGGCCGGCGAGATCATCCCCTATGTCGTCGAGGCCCACGCCGACGCCCGTCCGAGCGACGCGCGGACGATCCAACCTCCCGCGACGTGCCCCGAGTGCGGCGGGCCGGTCGAAATCGAGCCGATGGCTGAGGACGGCCAGCCGATCGACCCCGCGAACGAGACGGCGCGACGGTGCGTGAACCCGGAGTGCCCCGCCCAGCTCCGCGAAAAGCTCATCTGGTTCGTCGGCCGTGACCAGATGGACATCGATGGCCTCGGGCCGCAGACGATCGACCAGATCCGCGCCGAGTCCGACATCACCCTCCACACCTTCGCGGACATTTTCCGCCTCCCGGAGCACCGGGAGGCGCTTCTCACACTCGACAGAATGGGCGAGAAAAAGGTTGAGAACCTCCTCACAGGCATCGAGGCATCGAAGGACCGGGGTCTCGAACGCGTGCTCGCGGGCATGGGGATTCGCCATGTCGGCGCCGCGACGTCGAAGGCGTTGTGCAAGCGATTCCCCGACATCGACGCGATCATCGAAGCCGACGAGCGGCTTCTCCGCCCCAAGACGCTGAACAAGACCGAGGCGATCGAGCTCGGCTTCGATCCGGATCCGAGGCTGCGACCCGAGACCGGACTCGGCAAGACGACGGCGCCGATCGTCCACGCCTACCTGAACTCTCCCGCCGCCCGCCGCACGTTCGATGACCTTCGGGCCGTGGGCGTACGGCTCGAGAGCAGGTCGTACGCGCCCGACGCCGACGCACCGGGAGCCGACGACTCACCGTTTGGCGGCAAAACGGTGGTCATCACAGGAACGCTCGAGAGCTTCGACCGCAAGGAACTGACCGAGCGTCTCGAATCGCTCGGCGCCAAGGTGACGGGGTCGGTGTCAAAGAACACGGATCTCGTCATTGCGGGCGAGAAAGCCGGCAGCAAGCTCGACAAGGCCAATCAGCTCGGCGTCGAGGTGTGGGATGAGCGACGGCTGCTGGACGCCCTCGGCGCCACCGACTGAATCCCATGCGTCGACGGTCCGTCAGTTCGCCGCTCTTGTCAGTCACGAATCGTCTTGAGAAACGCGACAAAGTCGGCGTAGTCCTGCTCGCTCAGTCGCCCCTCATACGACGCCATGTCGCTTGCGAGCCCCTCGCGGACCTTCGCGTATGGGTCGTCGATCGACTCCCGCACATACGCCTCATCGACCGTGATCGACTGCCCCGTCGTCAGCGTGATCTCGCTGCCCCAGATCCCATGAAACGTCGGAGCCCCCCACCACGCGTTCGGCTCGACCGCGTGGCAATCGCTGCAGTTGTTGGACTCGTACACCGCCAGTCCACGCTCAGCCGAGCCGACGATCATCCTCGCTGATCGCGGAGCAGGGCGTTGCGCCGCCCGGGCGATCGCGGGCACCGGCTCGTCGCCACACCCCGCTGCTATCGCGAGGGGGCCCAGGGCTGAAATGGCGACCAGTCGACGCACGGCCGATCGTATGACCGGCCAAACTCCCACTCTGCCGTTTCCCGGGTCTGCGGCTCTACCATCCGGCCATGCCTCGCCGCTTCTATCTCGACAACGCCGCCACGTCGTTCCCAAAGCCGCCCGAGGTGCTCGAGGCGATAACCCGGTACGCCACCGAGATCGGCGCTTCGCCGGGCCGCGGCGGGTATGCCGAGTCGCTCGCGGGCGCTCTCGTGATCGAGGATTGTCGGGACCGCATCGACCGCCTGTTCAATGGGTATGGATCGGAGCGGGTGATCTTCACCCTGAACACCTCCGACGCGCTCAACCTCGCCGTCAAAGGCCTCGTCGCCGACGCCCGAAAGGCGCGACCTGACGCGCCGATTCATGCAGTGACGACCGCGATGGCGCACAACTCGATCCTTCGACCCTTGAACGCGCTCGCCGGCGACGGGCTGTCGCCGCGCGTCACGTGGTCGCTCGTTGATGTTGATCCCGTCACAGGTCGGGTCGACCCCGCCGCTGTTCGCGCTGCGATGACGCCGGAGACGCTCTTCGTCGCGATTGATCATGCGAGCAACGTCAGCGGCACCCTCCAGCCGATCGTGGAACTCGGAACTATCTGTCGCGCAGCGGGGGTCCCGCTGATCCTCGACGCGGCCCAAACAGCGGGTCGGCTCCCGCTCGACATGCGCGAACTGGGCGTCGATCTGCTGGCGTTTCCCGGTCACAAGGCGATGCTCGGGCCGCTCGGCGTTGGTGGGCTGTGCATCGCGGACGGCATCGAAGATCGGCTCGCGCCGCTTCGCGAGGGTGGCACAGGAAGCGTCAGCGAGCTTGATACACAACCGCTGACGCTTCCCGATAAATACGAGCCGGGGTCGCACAACACGATCGGCATCGCGGGCCTCGGCGCCGGGGTGAAGTGGATTCTGGATCGCGGGGTGGAGTCGCTCTGGGATCGTGAACGGGGGCAGATCGAACGCATCACCTCCGAGCTTGCCGAGAGCGATCGCTATCCCGGGCTGCGTCTGATCGGCGAGCCGTCAACCGAGGGGCGGGTGGGTGTGTTCAGCTTTACCCACGAGGCGGTCGATCCGCATGAGCTCGCGACGATCCTGGAGAGCGAGTTCGGCGTGCTGACGCGAGCGGGGATTCATTGTGCGCCGCACGCGCACGCGACGTTCGGAACCACCGCGGGCGGCGGCGCGACCCGTCTGAGCCTCGGACCGTTCGTGAGCGACGACGACGTGGAACACGCGTTGGCAGCGCTTCGCGACGTTTGTTCAGCGCTCACGACGTCCCGCTGAGGTCAGGCGGCAACGGCCGAAGTCGAACGACTACTTCAAATCGTCGAGAACCCAGTGGCCTTCCATGTGCCGCACGATGGCGCCCGTAGCGTCGTAGATCACCTGCTCGGCGATGTTGGTCGCGTGGTCCGCCATGAGCGTGCAGGCGTTGGCGAGTTCGTGGAGATGGAAGGCGACGTCGACGGACATGGCGCCGGACGCGACCTGCCGTTCAGCCTGCCTGAGGATCTCCTGCTTGAACGCGCCGACGATGTCCTCGCTCTGAAGGACGAGGCGGGCAAGTGAGGCGTCGCGCTCGCCGTAGGCCTTTGCGATGTCCCGAAGCATGCCGACGACGCTGTTGGTCATCACCCGCGCCGTGGGCGGGAAGGCGTCGGTAGCCTCGGGCATCGCGATGGTGTTGTGGGCGATCGAGACGCCGGCGTCGGCTATCCGCTCAAACTCGTTGTTGACCTTCACGAGGGTCAGGGCGCCGCGGATCGGGCGCTCGTCGAGGCTGATCGCCTCGCGAGCGGCCTCGACGAGCAGTTCGACGAGTCGACGTTCGAGATCGACGTCGACTTCATCGATCTCGTCGTCGAGCCGGATCGCCTCGCGGGCCTGCTCGGGGTCGTGCTGAATGAACGCGTCAAAGGTGGTCTGCGCGAGGCGACGGGCGCGGCGCCCCTGCTCGTGCAGTTCCTCCCGAAGGGCCGAGAGGCGTTCGTTGAACTCTTCGGGTGTGATCGGCATACCTGCTGGAGAGTCTACCTGAAACCTCGCCAAGGTTTGGGGTTACTTCTTGGGCGCCTTGTAGAACGGAAGAGGCGTGAGCGAGGCCGCGAGCTTCGCCCGCCCGGTGTCGACCTCCAGGGCGCCCCCTCCTTCGGAGACCCCGCGGTCGAGGAATGCCATCGCGATCGACGCGTCGAGCGTGGGCGAGACGCATCCGCTTGTGACCACGCCGACGGTTGCCCCGGTCGCATCCACGACCGGCATCCCCTGGCGTGCGGTCCGTCGACCATCGATCTTGAGGCCTGCGAGCACACGGGGCGGGCCGCCCGACTCACGCGTTTCGATCAGGGCCTCCTGACCGATGAAGGTGACCCCGTCCTCGTCCACGTTCTTGTCGAGCGAAATCGCGAAGTCCACGCCGCAGGCGAGGGCGTTGATGTCTTCCCCGAGTTCGTGGCCGTACAGCGGCATGCCCGCCTCGATCCGGAGGGTGTCGCGAGCACCGAGACCGGCGGGCTTCATGATCGCGTTGGGATCCTTGGGATCGATGTCCTTCATCAGGAGCTTCATGGCCATCGAGACCATGTTCGCAGGGAGAATGACCTCGAGGCCGTCCTCACCCGTGTACCCGGTCCGACTCACGATCAGCTTCATGACGAGGAAGTTCTTGACGGTGAAGCGGTATCGTTTGAGCGTCGGGATCTCGCTGCTGACCTTCGAGATCAGCTCCATCACCCGCGGTCCCTGAGCCGCGACCATCGCCGTCTTCTCGGTTCGGTCTTCGACCGATACCTTCAGGCCGAGATTCGCGACGACCGAGCCCATGTGCTCAACGATCTTCGACCGGTTCGCTGCGTTGACGACCACCATGAACTCGTCGTCGTCCATGCGATAGACGATCACGTCGTCGCGAACACCGCCCGTCTCGTTGCAGATCAGGGTGTATCGGCACTGGCCCTGCTCCATCGTGCCGATGCGACGCGTGCAGACGCGCTCGAGCAAACGGCGGGCATGGAGGCCCTTGATCTGGAGGCGGCCCATGTGCGATACGTCGAACATGCCCGCGGAGCGGCGGACCTGATGGTGCTCCGCCGTCACCCCCTCGTACTTCATGGGCAGGGACCAACCGGCGTAGTCGACGAGTTGGGCTCCCTGGCTCACGTGGAAGTCGTGGATAGGCGTCGGTTGCGGGCTCTTGGCCATTCGTCGTGTCTCCCGAAGCTGTGTGTCGCGCGGCCTGTACCGGCTCGATGGAGGCTAGGCCGGGGTCGGAATCCATGCGGCGTTGTCGAGCAGCCGGACCGGGCCGACGCGCGCGGTAATCAGGGCCCGCCGTTCTACGAGTGGGTCGGGCGTGACCGGACCGAGCGTCCTAGCGTCACGCACGACGGCGTAGTCGATGCTGTCCACGCCGCCACCGATCAGGACGTCGCGCATCGCCCGCTCCGCTGACGGGGGATCTTGCTCCGCCCCTGCGGCGCGGAGCGCTCGAGAGATCGAAAGCGCCGCTTCACGCCGACCATCTGGAATGAATCGATTCCGGCTGCTCATCGCGAGACCGTCGGCCTCGCGCACCGTCGGCTCTCCGATGATCTCGACGCCGAGCCCGTCGCGGTCGACCAACGCCCTCGTCACCACGAGCTGCTGCCAGTCCTTTTCGCCAAACACGGCAGCGATCGGTCGGATGAGTTCAAACAAGCGTGAGAGGACCGTGCAGACACCTGCGAAGTGGCCTGGGCGGTGCTCGTCTTCAAGCCCCTTGCCGACGCCCGGCGGGGGCGGATCGATCAGCGCACTTTCGGCGCCGTCGGGGTAGACCTCGTCCACGCCCGGCGCGAACACCGCCGCGGCGCCGGCGGTGGCGCACGCCGCCTGGTCGGCCTCGAGCGTGCGCGGGTATCGGTCGAGATCCGACGGGTCGTCGAACTGAGTCGGGTTCACGAATACCGACACGACA
The DNA here is from genome assembly GCA_002706885.1 of Phycisphaerae bacterium. Classification (GTDB taxonomy): domain Bacteria; phylum Planctomycetota; class Phycisphaerae; order Phycisphaerales; family UBA1924. Next base: position 6,746 of record PAKY01000025.1, on the reverse strand, counting down.
CAGCCGCCGGGGAGCCCCCGACGATCGGCGAGCTCGACACCCCGCCGCACGAGCGCAACGTGACCATCGTGCAACGCCCCCATTGTGGGCACGAGCACGCACCGCCCGACCAGGGGGCGCAGATCATCAATCGAACGCGCCACGCGCATGCGACGATGCTCTGCCCCCCCCGCGGCAGAATCAACCGGGGTGTATTGGACGTCTTACTGCCGCTGGCGGCTCGCGATCCAAGCGCGGATCATCGGCCCATCGGGCGTCTCGAGCAGATCGATGTCGATCGTGTGGATGCCGTCGCCGTCATATTCGCAGGTATGGACCTTGCCGTACAGCGGAAACGGCTGACTGTCGATCAGGTGAACCGCGATAAGGAGCGTGCGGGCGGGATAACACATCCGCCGTGATGCGACGACGAGGTTCCGACGGCTGAGGGACAACCCGCGGGCGCACCAGATGCTCCCCGGACGGCCACGGCCGTCGATCTCGGCGATCTCCACCTCAGCGTCGAAACGCCGTCCGGTGGGGCGAGGCTCGCCCGCACGGTCATCCCCTCGCTCTTCATCAAGAGCGAGCGCAAGACCATGGTTCGCCTGCCGGTAGGATTCCGAACCCGCCGGCGGCGGGGCCTCGAATTGTTCCGTCCCTTGAGCCAATGGCTCGTTCTGGCGTTCGTCGGTCATGCGCTGCTCCCTCGCCCTTGTGGGCGAACTCCCGGCTTCGCCTATCGACCCTCGCTCTTGCCGAGTTCATTCGGCCCCGCCGCGATTCGGTCTGGGCGTCCAGAACCGGCCTACAACGCGCGCAGGCCGTATGACCCCTCGCTCGACGGTCAGTTACGCGACCCGTACGACGATAAAACATTCTTCGGGCGTGACGCCCCCATCCGTAGTTGCAAACGATGTTGGTATGGCTAACGATCGATCGAACCCCGCGGCGTGGGCCACGCTCCTCTGCCGCCTCGCCGAACCGGTGCTCGCTGATACTCCGCTCGTCGGTGGTGAGGCAGATGAAGCGGTGACGTTCATTGATGCCTTTCGGGACGAGCAGGGCCATCGTCGGGAGATCGATCGCCCCGTGCTGATGCACCTGCTCGGGGCACGGGGCGCTTACGCCCCCCTCGACCCGGTGTCGCCGGACGTTGCGCTCTGGCGTGGCATCACCGACGGCGTGTCGGGCGACGCTGCGCTCTCCCGAATGCTGACCCGGCGTGACGGCCCGCTGACCGAGTTTGCCCCCGATCTGGCGATCGAGATCTGGACGGAAACCGAGCTCGCGTGCCTTCACGCTCTCAGTCACTACGCGGATCGACCTGCGGTCAACGAGAGACTCCGCGCCGCGGCGCGTTGGCATGTCGCGGAGTTGCAGCCCGACAACGCGACCAACCATCCGTGGGCGTCCCATGTGTTCGTCGCGGCGTGGATCGAGCGCGGCGACGCCGAGGCGCGTCTGCACGCAGAAACACTCATCGAGAATGCCCGCGTTGCGACAGGCCATCCCGACCGCTTCAGCGCCTGCCTCATGCTCGACTCGGCGCGATGGCTGGAGCGGCATGCTCCTCGGTCAGGCGCCGACCTTGGAAGCGCCTGATTCCGCCTTTGCGGTCGCGCCGGTGCGGAGCCAGCGCGAGACATCCGCGTCACGCGCTGCTTCCGGGCGTGAGCGAGCGATCGCGGCAGCAACGAGGCCCATGAACAACGGCTGAGGCCGCAGCGGGCGACTCGTCAGTTCGGGGTGGAACTGGGCGCCGATGAAATACGGGTGGGTCGGCGAGCCGCTCCCGTCGTCGGCCTGCCGCAGCTCGAGCACCTGCATGATCGGCTGTGTCGGGTGGCGACCGCTGAAAACAAGGCCCGCGGCCTCGAGCCGCTCGATCCACGCAGGATCAACCTCGTAGCGGTGACGGAACCGTTCGCGGACGCGGCTCCGCCCACCCGCGAGGAAATGGGCCAGCGTCCCGGGTGTGATCTCAACGTCCTGCCCGCCGAGACGCATCGTGCCGCCGAGCTGCTCGATCTTCTTCTGCTCCGGGAGCTCGCTGATGACGGGTGTCGCGGTCATCGGCTCGAACTCGGTGCTGTTCGCGTCCGCGATCTTGAGAACGTTCCTGGCGTACTCGATGACCGCGACCTGGAACCCGAGGCAGATGCCGAGGTAGGGCACGCCCAGCTCCCGGCAGCACTTCACCGCCGCGATCTTGCCGTCGACACCACGAGCGCCAAACCCTCCCGGCACAATCACGCCGTCGAGGCCGCCGAGGGCCTTCGCGGCGGCGCGGTCGTCGAGATCGGTCGTGTCGATCCAGACCTGCTCGATCTCCGCCTCGAGGTGGGCCCCGCAATGCTCCATCGCCTTGTCGATTGACGCGTAGGCGTCACGAAGCTCGGCGTACTTGCCGGTCACGCCGATGCGCACACGCCGCGTCTTGTCCGCGAGGAGTTTGTCGACGAACCCGGTCCAACGCTTCCGTGAGCGGTCCTCGGAGAGCACATCAACGCGGTCATGGAGCTCGAGCGCGCTGAGGATCTCGCGGTCGAGCGCCGCGGACCGCATCTCCTCCGGGACCATGTAGATGCTCTTGCGATCATGCATCGAGAAGACGCGACGCAACGGCACGTTGCTGAACATCGCGATCTTTTCCATGACCTTCGGCTGCACCTGATTCGTCGCGCGGCACGCGATGATCTGCGGCTGCACGCCCGCCTCGAGAAGGCGTTTGATGCCGAGCTGAGCAGCCTTCGACTTCTGCTCGCCGAGCGCGTTGGGCTCAAGCACGTAGGTCAGCGCGACGGCGCAGCAGGAGCCCGGTCCTTCCTCGAACGCGAGTTCTCGAAGGGCCTCGATGTAGAACCCGTTCTCGTAGTCGCCGACAGTGCCGCCGACCTCAACGAACACGACGTCCGCCGGGCTCTGACCGTCACCACGGATAGCAAGCTCTCGAAGCTTGCGCTTCACCTCGCCCGTCACATGCGGGATCATCTGCACGTCGCGACCGAGATACACGCCCCGCCGCTCGCGGTCGAGGATCTCGCGGTAGATCTGGCCCGCGGTCACAAAGTTTCGGCGCACGAGGTTCTGATCGAGCATCCGCTCGTACGTGCCGAGGTCCATGTCGCACTCGGCGCCATCCTCGAGCACGAAGACTTCCCCGTGGCGGTATGGGTTCAGCGTGCCCGCATCGACGTTCAGATATCCCTCGAGCTTGATCGGCGCGACGACCAAGCCCTTGTCCTTGAGCATCTTCGCGAGGCTCGACGCAAAGATGCCCTTGCCCAGGCCGCTCATCACGGTGCCGAACACGAACACATACTTGTGGCGACCGGGGCGGTAGCCATCGGGAACGGGGCTGTAGTACTCCGTCGCGGCCGCGTTCTGGCCCGCAGACGAGAGTAGTTCGCTGCCCGCAGCGTGCTCGTCGGTCGAGTCGCCCGTCGCGTCGGACGAGCCTCCACCACCTCGCGATGCGCGGGGTTCGATCATGGTCGAAGGAAGATCCAGACCGGCGTCCCGCGCGGACACCGCTATGGACTCGGGATCAAGCTCAAGGATCGACGAGGGCATAGCCCATCGTACCAAAATCGGCGCTCGCCGTCCCGCCAGAAGCCCCATCCCCAGAACAAGTCATTGAGAAATCCGATTCGACGCCCGAAAACGGCGCACAAACGCTTCGTAGTCCTCTGGCGTATCCACGCCCTTTCCGATGGACTCCCGTACGGCGACACGAATCTGCAGCCCGTGTTCAAGCCAGCGGAGTTGCTCGAGAGACTCGGCCTGTTCGAGCGGCGTGGACTGGAGCGTGGCATAACGCCTGAGCGCCGCAACCGTGTAGGCATAAATCCCGATATGCCGAAGCGGCGGCGAGACGCTGGGCTGGCGCGGAAACGGCACCAGAGCCCGCGAAAAGTACAGAGCGTTTCGCGACATCCGGGCTTCCCCGGCCTCCAGCACCACCTTCACGACGTTCGGGCTCGCCGGGTCGTCATCTGATTCAATCGGCGACGCGACCGTTCCGATGACCGCGTTGAGAGGCCCGGTGGTCGACCGGAGTGCCTCAACGGCGGCCTCGATAACCTCGGGTTCGATTTCGGGCTCGTCACCCTGCACGTTCACCACAACGGTGTCCGCCCCAAGTCGGAGCGTCTCGGCGGCCTCGAGGAGCCTGCTTGTGCCGTTCGGATGGTCTTCGGACGTCCTGACCGATTCGAATCCGCCCAAAGCAACGGCCCGCTCAATCCGCTCGTCGTCCGTCGCGACGCAGACACGGTCGACGCCCGGCGCCGAGGCGGCCCGGTCGCAGACGTGGACCACCAGCGGTCGACCGGTCTCGGCCGCGAGGACCTTTCCCGGAAACCTCGTGGAGCCAAACCTGGCGGGGATGAGGACCGTGACGCCCACCCGGACCACTCAGCCCCGAAGCTCGGCGATCTTCGCCTTGATCGCCTTCCGGCGTTCCTGGATGTCCTTGTAGTTGAACTTCTTCATCGCGATAGCGCCCGCGAGACGATCGGCTTCCTCGGACGCGTCGAGGTCGCTGTCCGCTTCACCCTTGGCCTGGAGGGCGCACATCAGCCCATACCGGAGTTCGAGCGCCATGTCGCTGCCGTCGTCCACCACTCCCGACAGCGCCTGACGGAAGGTATCGATCGCCGCATCCTCCCAGCCGTCGAGTTCGAGGAAGCTCTGGCCCATCGCGTAGAGCACCTGCGGTCTGATCTTCGGATCGTCCTGGGCCATCTGGAAGTACTCGATGGCGTTCTGGTGCTCGCCGCGGGAGGCGAGCGTGAGGCCGAGCTGGAATTTGCGCCGGAGGTCCGTGGGGTAGTTCTCGACCTGAAGCCGGAGTTCCTCGATCTGCTTTTCAGAGAATTGCTTCCGTGCCGACGCGAGCTTCTCGGCAACCGCCGCATCGTCGGGCGCCGCTTTCGACTTGGCTTCGAGCGAGGCCACGGTGCGCCGCATACGGCTGAGGATGATCTCGCCGCTTCGCTCGCGGAATCGGAACTGGCCCGTTTCCTTGTGCGCGTTGGTGTAGATCGTCATCGCCTTGAGTTCGTCGGCGTTCTTACCGCGTTCAAGGAGCGCCTTGCAATACCGTTCGAGCGTCGGCAGGTCGTTGGGCCGCTCGCTGAACGCGGCTTCCGCGTCCTTCACCAGACGGTCTTTCACGTCCTCGGTTTTGCTGAGCGAGTCCTGGGCTTCGAGCATCGCCTGTTTGTCGGCGTCGCGGATGTTCTTTCGGAATCCGCCTTCCTTGCCCGTGTCGTCGTAGCCGCCGCTCGAGATCGTGCTCTGGGCCGCGAGTTGCTGGACCCGCCGCTGGAGCTCGCCATCGCTCCGGTCAAGCTTGATGGCCTCTTCACCCGCCTCGACGGCCAGCGGATAGGAGCCTGCTTTCTCGAAAGCTTCCATGAGGCGAACGAAGTTGTCCTTTTTCGGCTTTCCACGGGCCTGCTGAAGGGCGATCTTGCCCAGATCGTTCGTTACCCGCTGGACGCCAAGCGCCCCCGCCGCCTCCGCGGCCTTGAGCGAGAGCGAGCCATCGCCCGGCTTGAATCCCCAGTTAAGAAGAGCGTCCTGGTACTTGCCGATTGGCCCCTTGCCGTTCAGCCCCTTGGCGATCTCGCTCTTGTTCGCCTTCTTGCCCTGTTCGGCGACGAGTGTCTGGACCGACTGAAAGAAGCCTTGAAAACCGTCGTAATCGCCCGGATCTTGTGCGAGACCGTTCAGCCAGCACTGGACCGCGTACGCGTAGTTCAGCGTGTCGTGTGCCGTCCGGGCGTGGTCGAAGAAGGCCTTTGCCTTCTCGGGGTGATCCCCGCCGTGCTCGACGGGGCCGTCCCCGTTCGATCCGTCGCCGTTGTCGGACCCGTTGTCGATGTTCTTCTTGCCGAACAGTGCCACGCTCTGGTCGCCCCCGATCACCCACGGCGGGGCCCTGCCGCCGCAGGCGGGCCCCTCATCCGAATGGCCAGTCTAGTAACACGCCCGGGCGGGGGTTACCATCCGACCGATGGAGATCGACCCCGCCCAGCTTCGTATCGAGTTGTACCCCGCCGACATCCTCCGCAAGCGGGCTGACGAGGTGGACGTCACGCCGAACGTCCGGGCCGTGGGCCAGCGGATGCTCGATCTGATGGCCGGCGCCGACGGCATCGGCCTCGCCGCGCCGCAGGTCGGCCTCCCGTGGCGGATGTTCGTCGCCCACGTCCCCCCCGATGAGGAACGCAGCGCCGCAACCGACCCGCCGTCAGCGAACGACGCTCCCGAGGTCTACATCAACCCCGTCTTCGACGCGTTCGAGGGAACCCCGGAACCGCTCTCGGAGGGATGCCTGAGCCTCCCCGGCGTCACGGGCGATGTGCAGCGCCCCCCGATCGTGACCATGTCCTGGACAACCACGGACAACCAGCGCGTCTCGCGACGAGCGGGCGGACTGCTCGCGCGCTGCTGGCAGCACGAGATGGACCACCTCGACGGCGTCCTCATCATCGACAAGATGTCCGACGGCTCGCTCCGCAAGGCTCGCTCGGCGCTGCGCAACCTCTCCCGCCAGGCGGGCCTCCGCTGAGGCTCCCTCGCCCCCACCGCTGATCGCGAGGCGACCATGAATATCGTCTACTTCGGATCGGGCGCCTTCGGCCTCCCCACGCTCGAAGCCTTACATCGTGGACATGACGTCCGCGCCATCGTCACGCAGCCCGACAAGCCGGCAGGGCGTGGTGGCAAGATGGCGCCGACGCCGATCGCGAGGC
>PAKY01000024.1 GCA_002706885.1 Phycisphaerae bacterium | reverse complement strand
CGGCGCCCTCCTCGCCCGCCAGCCGATGCAAACTTCCGTCGCCTCCAAGCCCGCGGTGATCGCCGATTCGCTCGCGCTCTTCGGAACCTCGAGCGGCAGAGTCCTCGCCCACAACTACGCCACCGCCGCGGGCGACCTCCTCCCGCCCCCGCGCGACGCCGGCATCACGCGATGGGAGTACCAGCTCCGAGGCGCCATCAGCGCCAAGCCCGCCCTCATCGGTTCCTCGGGCGATGTCGCGGGCGTCGTCTCCCAGTCAGGCGACGTCTTCTTCGTGGACACCCTCACGGGCAGCGGCGTCGGACGCGCGAAGATCGCGGGCGGCGCCCAGGCCGCCCCCGTCGCCGACGACGCCGTGATGTACATCGCGAGCCTCGACCAATCCGTCTACGCCTTCCAGCCGAGCGAAGCCCTCCTCCGCTGGCGCTACCGCACCGCCGCCAGACTCGACCGCCCCATCGCCCTCCACGAAGGCGTGCTCTACGTCCCCGTGCCGGGCCAGGGCCTCACCGCCCTCGACGCCGCGACGGGTGACGTGATCTGGATCAGCAAGGACGTCTCCGGAAGCGTGATCGCCGTTCGGAACGGCGAGCTCATCGCCTTCGAAGCAGGCCACGCGCAGGTCATCGACGCCCGCCGAGGCGACGTCCTCGAGGACATCGATCTCGCCGGCTTCGAACGCCTCATCCCCACCGCCTTCGTCGACGCCCCGATCTACGCCCTCGGCGCCTCTGGCGCCGTCGCCCGTTTCGAGCCGCGCTGAACACGGGAATCGACGCAAGCATGACCGACCTCGTCCCCATCCGCCGCGCTCTCCTCTCGGTGAGCGACAAGACCGACCTCATCCCCTTCGCCACCGCGCTCACCAACCGCGGCGTCGAGATCATCTCGACCGGCGGCACCGCCAGAGCCATCCGAGAGGCCGGGATCCCCGTCACCCTCGTCGAGGACATCACGGGCTTCCCGGAGATCATGGACGGACGCGTCAAGACGCTCCACCCCTCCGTCCACGGCGCCCTCCTCGGGCGACGCGAGAAGCCCGATCACGTCGCCGCCGCCGAGCAGCACGGCATCGCGCCCATTGACCTCCTCTGCGTCAACCTCTACCCCTTCGAACAGACTGCCGCCAAACCCAACGTCGAACGCGAGGAGGCGATCGAGCAGATCGATATCGGCGGTCCCGCGATGCTCCGCGCCGCCGCGAAGAACGCCGACTGGGTCACCGTCGTCACCAGCCCCAGGCAGTACGACCTCGTCATCAGCGAGATGCGCAGGCACGAAGGCGCCACCACGCTCACCACGCGCCGCGCCCTCGCCGCCGACGCCTTCGCCCGCACCGCGAGCTACGACCGCGCCATCGCCCTCTACCTCACTTCACGGTCCCGCGCCTTCCCCCCCGTCCTCAGCCTCGACTACGCGCTCGCCGACGTCCTCCGATACGGCGAGAACCCCCACCAGTCCGCCGCCGTCTACCGCGACCCCGCCTCGATGGGCCCCACCGTCGTCAACGCCGAGCAGCTCCACGGCAAGCAACTCAGCTACAACAACTCCCTCGACGCCGCCGCCGCCCTTGAGGTCGTCAAGGCCTTTGCGCGCTCACGCGCGAACGAGAACGAAGTCGGCGCGTGCGTCGTCAAGCACACCAACCCCTGCGGCGCCGCCGTCGCCAACTCCGTCGTCGACGCGACGACCGGCGCGATCGCGGGCGACCCGATGGCCGCCTTCGGAGGCATCCTCGCCCTCAACGCGCCGGTCAACGACGAGGCCGCCCGCGCGATCACCGCCCCCGACCGATTCTTCGAGGTCATCATCGCCCCCGAGTTCGATCACCAGGCGCTCACCATCCTCCGCGACCGCTGGACCAACGTCCGTCTCCTCGCCGTCGGATGGCGCCCCGCCGCCCGCCAGCGCAAGCTCGACTACCGCTCCATTCCGGGTGGCATGCTCGTCGAAGACCGCGACGTCTCACTCCCCAAGCCCCAGGACTGGGCACACGCCGCCGGCCCCGCCCCGACCGAGGAACAGCTCCGCATCGCGGGCGTCATCGATGTCGCCGCCAAGTCCCTCGCGAGCAACGCTGTCGCCATCGGAGGCGCCGACCTCGAACGCCCAGGCGTCGCCCGCCTCTTCGGCGCCGGCGCCGGCCAGATGGACCGCGTCGCCTCGTGCAAGATCGCCGTCGAAAAGGCGGGCCCCCTCGCCAAGGGCGCTGTCGCCGTCAGCGATGCCTTCTTCCCTTTCCCCGACGGCCCCGAGGTCCTCATCAACGGGGGCGTCAGCCTCATCGTCAATCCGGGCGGGTCCAAACGCGACGAAGAGACCCTCGCCCTTTGCGAGCAACGCGGCGTCACCTGCATGATGACCGGCCAGCGCCGATTCAGGCACTGACCCCGCCCACCGACGGTCCAGCGGCCTCAACAACCACTACCGGTAGTGTCAAGTTTGCGCGAAGACCACCGTTTCTGGACCTGACAACGTTCCCGCGAGCGATTTCACCATTGATCCACCCTTCGGAATCCGATACAACAGGACGACCGAAGGGTGAACTGCATGGCTGGCTCAAGCCCGAGGCATCTGGATCTCGCAAGAGGCCGAGCAACATCGGACGCTGTCTTGTCCGATGACGCCGACGCGAGCGGCCCTATCAGGGGCGCGGCGTCGGCGGACGGGACACTACCCCCGTCGTCCCTCGATGCTTCGCCCCATCTCTCCGACCACACGCCGGAACTCATCAATGCTGTCCCTGCCGGCATGGCCGCGATCGCGAGCGGCGACGGCCTCAACGCCAAGGTCCTCGTCCTCAACAAGTTCTACGCCGCGATCCGCGTCATCTCGGCCAAGCGTGCCTTCAGCCTTCTCGTCCGCGACGCGGCCGAAGTCATCCACGTCGACAACGGCCAGTACATCAACCACGACCTTACCTCATGGCTCGAGGTCAGCGATCTCGCCCGACAGTTCGAGCCCCACGCCCACGACTGGGTGCGCACCGTCCGCCTCGAGATCGCCGTCCCGCAGGTCATCCGCCTCTTGGGTTACGACCGACTCCCAGACCAGCAGGTCAAGCTCAACCGCCGGAACCTCTTCGCCCGCGACCGCAACAAGTGCCAGTACTGCGGCCGCAGCTTCCCCACGAGCGAACTCTCGATCGACCACGTCGTCCCGCGCAGCCAGAACGGCCCCGACACTTGGACCAACCTCGTCTGCGCCTGCGTGAAGTGCAACGCGCGAAAGGGCGGACGCACCCCCGTCCAGGCCAACATGCGCCTGATCCGCAAGCCCATCCGCCCGAAGCGCAACCCGCTCATCAGCATCAAGCTCGGCAGCGGCAAGTACGAGACGTGGAAGGCCTTCCTCGACGAGGCCTACTGGAGCGTCGAACTGCGTTGAACAGCGTGTGTTTTGACGACAGCAACACTCAATTTGCGGCATCCCCGTGAGAGCGTTTGGGACCCGGCCGCGCTCGTTGTAACCTGAATATTCACCCGGACTCAGATTCCTCGGGGGGGCGGCTCGTCCGCTGGAGGAAACACAAGATGATCATTTCTCATTCCACTTCGATCCGCGTGGCGGGATTCCTAGCCGCGGCGGGCGCTCTGTGTGGACTCACTCAGGCCCAGACGGTAACCATCGACGCCGGGGAGGTCTTGGACCGCTCCGATCTCGAGGCAGGCGAGTTCGGCGGCCAGAACTTCATCCTGGGGTCGGGCACCACGTTCGAGGTGCGCAGCGGCGGCCAGATCGGTGCTCTCCGCGAGGGGATTCGGGTCATACCGCCCAACGCCTTCGACTTCGGAGGCGCGACCATCAACCTGGGCGCGGGAGCGGTCTTCGAGCACGATAGCGCCGTGTCGAACGTCGTCATCAACGTCGACGGCGGCCTCATCGATCGCTCCTTCGACGCGGGACCGGGTGTCGACCTGAACTTCTTGTCGGGAACCGTCGATCACGAGTTCGCGGCACACGTCAACAGCCAGGTCAGCATCTTCGATGGTTCCTTCGGCGACAACACCCGCATCTACGGCGGAACCACCGACATCTTCGGTGGAAATTTCGCGTTCCGCTTCGAAGCTCGCTCGGGCAGCACGGTGAACATCTCGGGCGGCCTTCTGACCAGCAACTTCGTCGCGATGAACGGAAGCACGGTCGCGATCTCCGGTGGAATCATCGGACGAAACTCGGACCTCCAGGGTGGAAGCGCCGTCTCGATGACCGGCGGCGCATTCGGAGAGCGCTTCCGCGCGCTCAGCGGAAGCTCGCTGTCGATCGTGGGCGGTGAATTCACCCTCAACGGCTCACCTGTGAGTTCGCTCCCCGACGGTGGTCTCCAACCGGGCGACGCCCTCGCGGGCACGCTCGCGAACGGCGACGTGTTCCTGTTCGCCGAGGTTCCCGCCGACGTCTTCTCCGGTGTGATCTCCGACTCATTCGCCTCGGGTACGACAACGCTTGTCTCGGCGCCTCTCGACACCGCCGACCCAGAGCCGATGACCGTGGCCACCGGCATCGGACCGTCGGGCCTCCGTCCCGGTCAGACCCTGACCCTCACCGATGGCGGCGCCCTTCCGTCCTACTTCGTTGCGCTAGGAGCAGCGCTGAACATCGAAGGCGGTTTCGTAGGCGATGATCTCGACGCCATGAACAGCGTGGTCAGCGTTTCGGGCGGCGAGTTCGAGTCCATCGACGCCTTCGACGGAAGCGAGGTCGATCTATCGGGCGATGCCGTCGGTGACCGCGTCGGGGCCTACGACAACGCCGTTATGACGGTCTCGGGCGAGACGGCCATCGCAAACGCCGCCGTCCGCGACGACAGCGAACTCTCGATCGCCTCAGGACAGGTTCTTGCGGTCAGCGCCTTCGAAGACGCCACCATCAACCTCACAGGCGGCCTCATCGGCGAACGGCTGACGTGGCAGGACGACAGCCTGCTCACGATTGAGGGCGCCGAATTCCGTCTGAACGGCTCGCCGGCCGTGACGCTCCCCACATCGCTCGAAGTCGGAGATACGCTCGCCGCTACGCTCGCCGACGGCACGGTCATCATCATCGGACGCCAGTTCCTCGAACCGGGAACCACGGCGGAAACCGCCCCCGGACCCGCCGCGATCTCGATCACGCCAACGACGATCCCCCCAGCCGATCCCACCCCCATCAGCGTCCAGAACGGAGCCGGACCCGAGCAGCTCCGCCCGGGCCAGTCGCTCACCCTCTCGGGCGATGGATCGCTGCCCGACTATTTCCGAGCCCTCGATGCGACGCTCGACATCAACGGCGGATCAGTGGGAACGCTCGCCAAGTTCGCCGGCTCGCAAGTCACGATGACCGGAGGCGCAGCCGCCGACCGCCTCGAGGTCTACAGCGGAAGCGAATTCACGCTCGATGGCGGAACGATCGGAGAAGCGTCCGCCGCCTACGCAGGAAGTGTGGTGAACATCGCGAGCGGAGCGGTCGCCCGAAGCTTCAGAGCGTTCGGAGCCGCCACCGTCAATATCTCCGGCGGCGCCATCGCTGAACAGCTCCTCGCTCTTGCGGAATCCAAAGTAAGCATCGCCGCCGGCGAGGTCGGCTACGACCTCGAGGCACGAGCAGGCGCCGTTCTCGATATCTCCGGCGGCGCCCTGGTCAACTTCATCGCCCGGGACGGGTCGGAGATCAACATCTCGGGCGGCGTGTTCTCTGGAAACGTCTACGCGGCGTCCGGCTCGGCCGTCAACATCCTCGGCGAGTCGTTCTTCATCAACGGCGCGCCGATCGAGGGTCTCACGCCCGGCGAGCCCTTCACCATCACGCGCCGAACCGGCGTCCTCACCGGAATGCTCGCCGATGGATCACCGCTCAACTTCGATCTCGCCGCCGAAGAAGTCTTTGAGATCGTCGACGTCTTCGAAGTTGGCTCCACACTTACCGTCACCCTCGTCGGCGGCTCCTGCAACGACGCCGACCTCGCCGAGCCATTCGGCGAACTCGACATCTCCGACGTCGTCACCTTCCTTCAGGCGTTCGGAGCCATGGACGAAGCCGCCGACCTCGCCGCGCCATTCGGCGCGTACGACATCGCCGATGTCGTCGAGTTCCTGCGACTCTTCGGCATCGGTTGCCCGTCCTGAGACGCTCACGCAGAGGTAGAAGAACGAGGACGCCGGGTCCCCGCGGACCCGGCGTTTTTCTTCGATCAGCCGATCAATCCAGATAGTCGAAATCGAAGTCCTGCGTGCCGATCGAAGCGTCGAGCAACAGACCCCCCACCGCGACAACGTAGACCGCGACGCCGTCGTTGTAGTCGTTCGCCGCCGCCGCGCCGTTGTCGCCCGCGACCGCGCTCGCGTTCGCCGACGCTTCCATCTCGCCGACGATCAGCCGCCGAAGCGCCCGCTCATCCTCGAACAGGATCAGCTCGCGGAACGACGACCCGCCGATCTGCGCGCCCACGCTCACCTGCGACATCCGCACCGTGCCGATCAGGTCGCCACGCCGATAGACCAGCCCGTCACCCGCCGCCCCGCCGATCCCCGCCGCGCCCTTGGTCACGTTCGGAAAGATCGCGTACGCGTGCGCCTCGCGCGCCCGACGCCGGACCCACGGGAACTGCTTCTCGAGATCGTCGAACGCGACCTCCGCCGACGCGCCGAGCGCCGCGACCTCGTGCTCGGTCGGAGCGGGACGGTTCGAAGCACAACCGGAAACAAGCGTCGCGGCGCCTACAGCCGCGGCCATCAGGATCGTTCGCATCGTCATCGCTCCATCGCGGCCATCGCCGCGGTCAGGTCACCGTCGAGTAAAACTGTCGGATCAGTTCTTGTAAGAGTCGGCGGTCTTCGCGAAATCGAAGTCCTTCGCCGTGATCCCGCCCGCGTCGTGCGTGCTCAACGTCAGCGTCACCTTGTTGAACCGGATCATGATATCCGGGTGGTGCTGCGCCTCTTCCGCCGCCTCCGCGACCTTGTTCACGAACGCGATCGAGCCCTTGAAGTCGTCGAACTGGTACGTGCGCTGGATCTCGCCGCCGACCTCCGCCCACTTGTCGAGCGTCGCAAGCGACTCGGCGATCTCTCCCTCGCTCATCTTCTGCATGGCCTCACGCCCCATCCGCCGACGACCCGCCGCGCTCCAAGCGCGACCGCGGCCCTGCCGACCACACGATCAAACCGAGAGCTTACCCGTCACGGGGCGACCGACGCAACGATGGCCAACCGCTTAATCTGGGCCGTGCCAACCCCCGACGCGCACACGCACGATCAGCGGACCACCCGCCTCGCCCCCTCCCCCACGGGCGCCCTCCACCTCGGCAACGCGCGCACCTTCCTCATCAACTGGGCCATCGCGCGCAACGCCTCATGGACAATCCGGATGCGCATCGAGGACCTCGACACGCCCCGCGTCAAACCGGGCGCCGAACGCGACGCCATCCAAGACCTCGAATGGCTCGGCCTCGACTGGGACGACGACATCCTCACCCAGTCCCACCACCTCGACCCCTACCGCGATGCCATGTCAGCGCTCGCCGCGCGCCGCCTCGTCTACCCCTGCTCACTCACACGCGCCGAGATCGAACAGGTCGCCAGCGCCCCCAACGAAGGCGATCCGCACGAGACGCCCTACCCCGCCTCGCTCCGCCCCGACGACCGCCCCACGACCTTCGACGACGCCGACACCAACTGGCGACTCGTCGTCCCCGACCGCGCAATCACCATCGACGACGCGTTCCTCGGACCGCGCGTCATCACACCCGCTCAATCCGTCGGCGACTTCGTCATCTGGACGAAGCGAGCCCAACCCGCCTACCAACTCGCCGTCGTCGTCGACGATGCGCGCCAGGGCGTCAACGAAGTCGTCCGCGGATCCGACCTCCTCGATTCCGCCGCCAGGCAAACCCTCCTCTACGACGCCCTCAGCATCACCGACCGCCCCCGCTACACCCACCTCCCCCTCGTCCGTGGCGAAGACGGCCGACGCCTCGCCAAACGCCACGGCGACACCCGCCTCAGCCACTACCGCGATCGCGGCGTCCCGCCCGAGCGCATCATCGGCCTCCTCGCAAGATGGTCAGGCCTGACCGACCATCGCGAGCCCATGAACGCCGAAGCATTCCGCCAGGCGTTTTCCCTGACCGCCCTCCCCGCCAACGATGTCACGTTCACCAAGGAGGATGACCTTTGGCTGCTCTCTTGAAACTCCCCGCCGCATTCGCCCTCGCGGCCATGCTCGCGTTCGCGTCCCTCACCGCCGGCTGCGAAACCCAGGACCCCCCGCCGCCCGGCTTCGAACGCGTCCGGATCAACGGCGAGTCCTTCGACCTCGAACTCGCCATCGACCACCCCTCACGCGAGGAAGGGCTCAAGGGCCGCGAGAACATCCCCGCCGACCAGGGCATGCTCTTCGTGTTTCCGGACGTTGATAAGCGATCCTTCTGGATGCACAACTGCCTCGCCCCCATCGACATCATCTATCTCGACCCCACGGGGCGTGTAACGGCGACCCACCAGATGAAGGTAGAGCTCAAGCAGGATGGCGAAGCCGAAGCTGCCTACCAGCGACGCCTCACCCGCTACGGCAGCAAGTTCGCCGCGAAGTACGTCATCGAACTCAAGGGTGGCAGGCTGGAAGACCTCGACGTTCAGGAGGGCCAGGAGATCAAGCTCGACCATGAACGCCTGAAGGCCCTCGCAAAGTGATCCGATAGTGCCGCGGGGCGTGCCGTCCGCGGGAGATCACGGTGGAACATGTCAAACGGCTCGGCGACCGACGCCTGATCATCGCCACCGACATGTCCGTCCGGAACGCGGAAGAGCGCTGGATCACCCCCACCCTCCGCTACTGGCCCGACCACCTCGAAACACCCAAGGTACAACGCGTCGGGCTCTATGAGCTCCGATCGATGCTCGACGAGACCAAGCCCCACGATCGCGGCCTCGGCGCCCGCGATTCGCTCGCCGCTGGCGTCCTCGACCCCGTCGCCGACGCCGTCCTGATCATCGTCGGCCCGGGCTACCCCTCCACCCACCTCTACCAGATCGCCGACCACCTCGACCGAACCATTACCCCCGCCGTCGTCGTCATCACCGACCGCGAACCCGTCGAACACGCCCGCCTCGCCCGCGGCGTCCTCCAGCACCACGGCGTCCTCGTCGAGTCCGACAAGGTCTCACCGGGGCACCTCTCCTCCGCCCTCGGCGCCCTCATGCTCCGCCAGCCCGCCCTCGAGCGCCTCGCCTCTGAGCTCCGCCTCGGCCAGCTCAGCCAGCAGCAGATCCACGACGAGCTCGACCGCGTCCACATCGAGCTCCACAAGGCAGCGACCCTCCAGCACGAGTTCGTCCGCTGCGCCGCCCCCTACACCCCCGACGTCGATTTCGGCGTCATCTACCGACCCGCTACCTACGTCAGCGGCGACATCTTCGACATCGAACAGCTCGACGAGCACCACATCGGCATCTTCCTCGCCGATGCCGTCGGCCACGGCGTCCCCGCGGGCATGCTCACCCTCTTCATCAGCCGCTCGCTCCCCAAGATCGACGGCTTCGCAGGCGCCGCCCGCGTCGTCCCGCCGAGCGAAGCCCTCGCCCGCCTCAACCACGCCTACTGCGGCCGCGCCCAGGGTCAAAGCCGCTTCGCGACCGCCGTCTACGGCGTCCTGAACACCAGAACCATGCAGATGCGCATGGCCACCGCGGGTCACCCCGCCCCGCTCATCGTCGCCCCCAACGGCGACGTCTCTCGCCCCACCAGCGACGGCCCCCTTCTCGGCGTCTTCCCCGACGGACTCTTCAACGAAGTCACCGTCGACCTCTCCGACGGCTCCCGCGCCGTGTTCTTCTCCGACGGCTTCGAGGTCGCCTCCCCGAGCGAAGGCCCGGGCGCCTTCGACGTCTCCCTCGCCTCCCGCCGCCACGAGACCGAACTCGCCAACCTCGCCCTCGCCGCCGACGACCGTGAAGGCCTCGCCCACGCCGTCACCGCCATGCAGGCCAAGCTCGACACCCAGATCGGCTCGCTCCACCAGGCCGACGACGTCACCGCCGTCGTCATCGCCCCACGCGTCCAGCCCGCCAAGGGCCGCGTCGCGGCGTAACCAACGTCGACCCTACCCGCCTCCGGCGTCATTTTGGGCCGATGTCGAAGATTCCTGCGCCCCCGCCGCGCCGCCCCTCGGCTGACAGCGGGAGGCACAAATGACCACAACCCAACACGAGCTCGAAACCAAGCCCCTGAAGCCAAGCACGACCGACCGCCTCGAGGACGAGGTCCGCCGTCTCACCGCGAGCGTCGCCACCGCCCAGTCGCAGACCGACCATCTCAAGTGGGTCTTCGGCATCCAACTCACTGTTGTCATCGCCGCCGTTGGAACCGCGTTCGGCCTCGGCTTCTTCTCTCCGCCCGAACTCTCCCGAACCGAGTACAAGGAGCTCAAGCAACTCGAGACGACGCTCAAGCCCGTTGCCGACGTCCTGCTCGCCGACCTTGAAGACCGGGTCTACGAGTCACTCCGCGCCTTCCGCTTCAACAACCCGAGCGAGCGGTTCAGGGTCTTCGCCAGGCAATCAAGAGAACGCCTCGACCAGATCAACGCCCTCGCCGAGTCGCAGACCCGCGAATCGCACTACACCGCGATGACAACCCTCATCGACGCGCTCAACCTCGTCGCCGACGGCGCGTTCGCAGAGGCGCACGAACTGCTCGACCAATGCATCTCGAGCGACGCCTGCAAGGTCGAAGGCCGCACCCACGCCGCCCTCCGCGCCCTCCGAGGCGCCACCATGATCCTCATGACCGACACCGCCGCCCGCCAAGGCGACGTGCGACGCTCCGCCCAGTCCGACTTCGAATGCGCCATCCAGCTCATGCCCGAAGGCTCGTACCTCGGCCTCGCCCTCAACGGACGGGGCGTCTGCTCGCTCTACGAGGCGAGAGAACTCGCGGAATCGACCGACGCCGACGCCTACGACATCCGCCGCGCCGTCGAACTCCGAGCCGCCGCCGTCGCCGACTTCGAACGAGCGGCGAACCTCGACGGAACCCTCATCAGCCTCGCTCGCATGCGCAACAATCGCGGCTACCTGCACTGCATCCAGGTCGCCTGGGTCCTCACAGGCAAGGCCGCCGCCAACGACGTGCTCGCGACGCTCCGTCAGCCCGACATCGGCTCGCTCCTCGCCAACGCCAACGCCGACATCGACCACGCCCTCGACGTCCGCCGAGACGCCGCAACGCTGCTCTCCAAAGCCGGCGCCCTCGCGATGGCCGCGCCCCTCGCCGACGCGATCGCGAGCCCCGAAGCCCCGCCAGCGTCCGTATCGACCCCCACCGCTCGACAACTCGCCGAGGCGCAGCCCAATCTCTCGTGGATCAACGGCCGCCGCTCGGAGGACCTCTACGCCCAGACCGTGACTCTCGTCGCCGAAGCCTTCGACGCAGGCGGCTTCCTCGTCGAACTCACCAACGCGAACGCCGCCGCCGTCAGCCCCGAGAACGAGGTCGACGCCGCCAACAGGCTCCTCGACGTCATCAGAATCGCCATCAACCGCGACGTCGTCACCGCGCCGCTCGCGAGCGACACCCGCTGGCCGCCGATCGCCGCCAGCCTCCGACCCCGCGTGATCGATCAGATCCGCCGCTCGACCACCCGCAACCTCAGTGCGGCACTTCCTTGATCGCGTTCCGATTCCACGCCGGCACCCGAACCACGATCGGCCCGTCCCCGATCACGTCGCACTGGCAGCTCAGCCTGCTGTTCCGCTCCAGCCCGGGCGCCTCCTCGACGCGGTCGTCCTCGTCCTCGGTCGGCTCGCTCAGGCTGTCCATCCCCTCATCGATGTAGACATGGCACGTCGAACACGCGCACACACCCCCGCACGCGTGCTCGATGTTGATCCCGTGCTCCACGGCCACCTCGAGCAGGTGCTCACCCTTCGCCGCCATCAGCTCGTGCTCGGCCTTGTCCGACCCGTCCTCGTTCACGTCCTCGGGCGATTCGAGGATGAATTTCACCGGCACCGTCGGTGGGCCGTGGTCATGATCAGAGTGCTTGAGGTGCATGGCGTAGCTCCTTTGTCCTGAAGATCGCGCGTTTGGAATCATTCGACCCTCGGTACCGCGCCGTCCACCCCGCCCGCCCGACGCCGCCGCAAGCCCTGCGAACACCCCCGATTCCACCGATTCCCGCCCGTGGACGGCTAGACTCGTGTCATATGGGGGACCCCACCGCCGCCCGAGCGTGCGCAGATCACCGAATCGACGACGAATCGATCATGCTCACCGTCGTTGCGCCCGCTCACAACGAGCAGGACAACGTCGAACCGCTCGCGACCAGCGTCCACGCCGCCCTCGCCGATCTCCCGGGCGGCCAGTGGGAGTTCCTCCTCGTCGATGACGGCTCCACCGACGCCACCCGCGACCGCGCCAAGGCCCTCGCCGAGACCCACCCCTGGTTCCGCTGCGTCGCGATGACAAAGACCCCTGCGGGTTCGGGCAACGGCCAGTCCGCCGCCTTCCACGCTGGCTTCCGCGCCGCCCGAGGCCGCCTCATCGCCAGCCTCGACGCCGACCTCCAGAATGACCCCGCCGACCTCCCCCGCCTCCTCACCGAGCTCGAACGCACGGGCGCCGACTTCGTCCAGGGCGACCGCTCCGCCGCCCGCACCCAGGGCGACGCCAAGATCCGCCAGATCGGCTCCATCGTCGGCCGCCTCTTCCGCCGCACGCTCCTCGGCGACACCATCCGCGACACCGGCTGCTCCCTCCGCGTCATGAAGCGCGAAATCGCCCTCGCCCTCCCCCTCGAGTTCAAGGGCATGCACCGCTTCATCCCCATCACGGCCCGCCAGCTCGGCTACACCGTCGTCGAACTCCCCGTCGCCCACCACCACCGCCACTCCGGAGAGACCAAGTACGGCGCAGGCGTCATGAAGCGCGCCCTCCCGGGCCTCATTGACTGCTTCGCCGCACGCTGGATGGGCAAACGCCGCCGCCCGGTGACCGCCGAGGAAGTCGCCCGCCCGCTGGCCACGACGACCCCCGCGACGCGCCCCGACGCCCGCCCCGAACCGACCTACGCGGAGGCCGCCGGTTGAAGCCCGGACCAGTCCTGGCAATGGTCGCCCTCCTCTTCGTGGGCGTGTGGCTCGTCCTACAGGCGCAGGCGAAGCAGGCGCCGATCGACCCCGACGCCTACCGCTTCGAGATGGTCCTCGGCTCCCGCAACGTCATGGTCGAGCAACGCCCGGGAACCGACGGCGCAGGCGCCGAATACCACTTCGAAGGCAGCGCCGACCTCCGCGAACTCGGCTGGATCAGCGGCGCCGAGTTCGACGCCGTCATCACCGAACGCATGGAAGCTTGGCGCTCGCTGCCCGCCATCGAAAGAACCCTCCTCGGCTTCTTCAACATCACGAGCTGGTTCAACTTCATCTGGGTCGCCGTCGGCCTCCTCGGCCAGGCCGCCTTCTTCGGCCGCATGCTCGCCCAGTGGATCATGAGCGAGAAGCGCGGCGAGTCGATCGTCCCCGAAGCCTTCTGGTGGCTCAGCCTCATCGGCGGCGTCAGCCTCTTCACCTACTTCGTCTGGCGCGTCGACATCGTCGGCGTCCTCGGACAGTCCACGGGCATCGTCATCTACGCCCGCAACCTCCGCCTCATCCGCAAGCAGCGCCGCAGGCAGGCAAGGCAGGCGGCCGCCAACCCCGCCCCGATTCCATCACCGTCCGACGACGAGCCCGCCCTCGGACCGGAAGGAGCGACACATGCGCGCGTTGCTGGATAACAGGCCGCTCACACTCGAGGAGCAAAGCGTCCGCTGCGCCCTCCAGACCGCCCGTCAGGAAGCCGAACGCGAGCACCGCATCGTCATCGAGGCCGTCGGCGACGGCGAGCCGCTCTCCAACGACACCCTCGACGCCCCCCCCGCCGACGCGGGCGGCTTCGAGGAGATCCGCTTCGTCTCGACCGACAAGGTCGCCCTCATCGAGGTCACCCTCCGCGACGCCGCCGACGCCCTCGACGAGGCCGCCGCCCGCCAGCGCGAAGCCGCCGCCGCCCTGGACCGTGGCGACCAGGACACCGCCCGCCAACTCCTCCACGGCGCCCTCTCGACCTGGCAGGTCGTCGGCGACGTGGTCAGCAAGTCGGGCATGCTCCTCGGCCTCGACCCCGCCTCCGTCGCCTTCGACGTAGACGGCAAGGGTCGGGACGGCGGGAGCTGCATCGTCTCGCTACAGAAGCGACTCGTCGAAGCCGCGACCGCGATCCAGTCCAACGATTGGGCCGCGGTCAGCGATCTCTTCGGCTTCGATATGGACGACGAGGTCGAGGCCTGGAAGGCGCTGCTCAACGCCATGGCCGATCGTGCCCGAACGGGCCAGACAGGGTCGGGCGGCGCGGGATCGTGACCGAGGGCGAGGGCGTTTGCACGGGGAGGGGCCGTGGACGGGACGGAGCGGGCGATCGCGCAGATCGACGAGATGATGGACCACGCAAGCGTGGCCCTCGTCGAAACGCGCTACTTCGACGCCGTGTCACTCTGCACGCGGGCGATGCTCCGCGCGCTCCAGGCCCATGACTTCGAACGCCTCTCCCGCATCTGCCTCCCCCTCCAGGAAGGCCGACGCCAGATCAGACAACTCGCGACCGATACCCGCGTCATCCGAGTCGTCAGTTCACCCGAGGAGATCCCCTCCCGACTCGAGCCGGGCTGCTACCTCCTCCAGCCGCCCATGATCGGCGCCGACGCCCGCTCCCTCCGACTCGCGGGCGAACGCACCAAGACCCCCGCCTTCGTCCTCACTCGCGAACCGCTCACGCTCAAGGGACGCTGGCCCGTCGTCGGCGTCGGACGCGTCGTCGTCCGCACGCAGGTCGATCCGCCCGTCGAACTCGAGCGCGACCCGATCCGCGTCTCCCGCGACCGCTACATGGGCGACCCGCCCCCGACGCTCGAGTGGTTTGAAGACGCCGCAGAAGCGCTCGGCGACGCCGCGATCGCGTCCGTAGCCGCCGACCTCCACCCCTGGTGGCGCGTCGAAGAACTCGTCGAAAAGCTCGAAGCCTGCCCCGACCACGAGAAGCTGCATCAGGCCCTCGAGGCCGCCGCGCTCGAGGCGTCACAAAGCGAGCCGCCCGACGACATCAGGCGGCCCGATCCGTTCGACAACAAGTGGTCGTTCTGAACGCCGCGACGGCGATCACTCAGCGGCAGTCGGGCTCGTACCGACGCTCAACCTCGCGCTCGTACGTCCGCTCGTAGTACCCGTCGTCGCGACGCTCGTAGTGGCTGTCGCTCCGCTCGTAGTACTCCGGCTGCGGCTGGCTGTACGGACGGTCGTCGCGGTACTCCCGATACTCGCGGTACTCGTAGTCACGCGAGCGGTCGTTGTAACGCGTCTGACGCGCCCGGCTGTCCTTCCGCTGGTTCTGGTCACCCAGGATTGCGCCGCCGAGGCCGCCCGCGATGGCGCCGATGATCGCGCCCTTGCCAGCAGATCCGGTCAACGAACCGATCGCCGCGCCCGAGCCCGCGCCGAGCAGCGTGCCGCTCACCGCGCCCTCGCCCGCGTTGCTGCAACCACCGAGGATCAAGCCACCGGTCGCCATGCTCAGCGTCAGGGCGCGAAACGCGCCGAGTCGCTTCGTGCGACGGGTGGGAGCGCTGACCTTGCTGAGAGCGACCTGTGACATCGTGGCCTCCTTCGGGCGGTTCACACGTGACTGAACACCGCCCGAGCATGAATTGTTCCAGGCCTCCGCGAGTCTCGAACCTCGCTGGACGCCGGGCCGCCGCCTTCCGTTCCGCGGAAAGCCCGCCCATGAAGCGTACACCGGCTCGGAGCGTCACGGATGCACCGCAGCCGCGCTCACGGCCCCGGATCCCGCCACCGAACGAGCCCACCCACCATCGGCGGCGTCTCAGTTCCAGCTACAGCCCTTCGGCCACTCGTCCGGACGCTGGAGCAGCGCCCGCTCGATCATCTCGCCCAGATCCTCCAGACCGCCCCGCAGGATGCTCGCCCTCGTATCGGCGTCCCCCTCCGAAAGCAGCCTGTACCGGATCGACGCGTCGCTCAGCACCGCGAACGACACGAGTTCGAGCACCGCCCCCGTCGGCATCTCGTCGTTCGCCACCAGCTCCCGGACGTGCTCGGCGACCGTCAGGTGACTCAGCGGCCCGTCCCCCAGAACGTCCTCGATCCAAGACCGCAGCCGCTCCGCCGGCTCCCCGGGCGTGCTCTCCACCCCGAGCGGCTGGAGCATCGCTTCGCGGTACAGCCGCTCGCCGTCGGGACGAAACTCCTCCAGAACCTTCGCACGGCACACCCCGCGCAAGAGCACGTTGTACGTCCCGTCCGGACGCGACTCGTGCTGCTCGATCTGACCCACGCACACCGCGGGCATGATCGGCGGCAGCGTCGGGTCGTCCGACTCCGCGCCGGGCTTCATCACCGCCATCGCGATCTGCCCCGCGCTATCCAACGCGATCCGCGTCATCTGGCGGTACCGCTCTTCGAAGATGTGCAGCGGAAGAACCTGTTGTGGAAGAAGAACCACCCCGCTCAGCGGGAAGATCGGCATGGGCCGCGAGAAGTTGACGCGGATGGTCATTTCCTCGGACATGCCCAAGCGTAGGGAGAAAGAGGGCGACGGACGAAAGCGCCCATCCGCCGCCCCATGTGGAGGACCGGATGCAGGCAGACCCCAGAGCGACACCACTCAGGGACACCCCGCGCCAAACACCTGCAGGAACGCAATCACGTCCGCAATATCAAACACCCCCACCGGCGCCCCCAAATCCGCCGAAGCATCCTGATCGCCGAAGAGCTGGAGGAACCCGACAACGTCCGCGATGTCAAGCGTGCCCAGCGGAACGGCGAGGTCCGCCGCCGAGCACGGCGGCACGTCAACACAGAGGCCAGTCGATACGAACGCCTTCGGAAACTGGCTCGACGTCACGACCATGTCGAGCCGTCCATCGACGTTCAGATCACCGATCGCGAAATTGAGCGAGAGAATCTGCGCGTTCACCTGACTCGTCAGTCCAAACTGACCGCCGCCGTCGTTGACAAGCGTCGCGACGAAGCCCCCGTTGTCACCCTCAAAGAGGAAGGTCGCGCCGACCACGATGTCGAGGTCGCCGTCACGATCGAGGTCACGCAGCTCGATCTCCTCGGGGTGTTCGAAGGGAGCCACATATTCAGCCGGCTCGAACTGACCGGAGCCGTTGTTTCGATGGAGATAGACGCCGGCCGGTATCGAGTTCGGCAACGGGAACGGACGCTGCTGCTTCCAGGCTGTCCGGACGAGGTCCAGATCGCCGTCGCCATCGACATCTCCCACATCGATCGACGGCACGCTGACGTCCTCGAACAACGTGGCCAGCGGAAGAAACGAACCGGCCCCGTCCGCAAAGAGAGCATGCACGCTGTTCACCGACCCGACCAGAATATCGCGATGACCGTCGTTGTCCAGATCGACCACGCGGATGCCGCCGACGGAGGCACTTGACAGCGGCAAGACCTCGGTCAGTTCACGCTCAACGAAGGCGCCGTCGTCCCCGTTCTCAAAGCTGTAGAGGCGGTCACCAGCGTAGACGACGAAGTCAAGGTCGCCATCATCGTCGAGGTCGACAAGATCGAACTCCTCAACCTCGAGATCACCGAGAATTGGCTCCGCGGCCTTGAACCCGCCGGAACCGTCATTGACGAGCAACTCAACCGGCCCGTCGACGAAACGGTCGTCAGCGGAGAGCAGATCTGTCGCGCCATCGCCGTTCAGATCGACCGCGCGGAGCCGTCTGAACGGCGACGAGAAGGCGCCGACGACGCCGACCGGATCCAGGACCCCTGCCATCGACCGCAGCAGCCGCACGTCGCCATCATCCCTCGCCGTGGCCGCCACGTCTGGCCAGCCATCATCATCGAAGTCCGCGATGACCACGCCGGTGAGTCTTGTGTCGACGTCGATGACGCGCTGCTCAGCGAGCGATCCGGTCCCGTCTCCGCGGAGGAAACCCGCGCGCTTCCTCGTCAACGTGGCGAACCCGACATCCACATCCCTATCGCCATCGATGTCAGCGACCGATAGACCCACGGCGCCGTCGCCGGTCGAATAGGAAGACGGCGCCTGGAACCCACCCGATCCATCGTTCAGGAGAACGATCGCCTCGGCGGTCGCGAAGTCGGTCGCGATCAGGTCCGCGGCGCCGTCGCCGTTGAGATCGGCGGCGACCACGCTCGAAGCCGAAGCGTCCGTCGCCAGAGTCGTCGGGGCGCCGAAGGCGCCGCCGCCGTTGTTGGACAGAACGGTCACGCCGCCCGATTGAAAGTTCGCCACCGCGAGATCGAGCGAGCCGTTGCCGTCGAGGTCGGCGAGCGTGGCGGATGTCGGGCCCGGGCCGACCGCGACCGTCGAGCCGAGGGTCATGACCCCCGCGCCGTCGTTGAGCAGCACGCTGACATCCCCGCTGGCTTCATTGGCGGTGACCGCGTCGATGTCGCCGTCGGCGTCGAGGTCTCCCGTGACGATCGAGATCGGTCGGGCGCCGACGGCCGTGTCGGTCGGGGCGCCGAAGAGACCCGATCCGTCGTTGAGCAGGACGCTCACGGTGTCGTCAACGTAGTTCGCGACGATCGCGTCGAGGTCGGCGTCGCCATCGACATCGGCAAGCGCGACCGCCGTGGCGCCGTCGCCCGCGACGAACGATGTCGCCTCGGCGAACGAGGCGGCGCCGTCGTTGATGAGAACGCTGATGGTGTCGTCGCTCTGGTTCGCGACAACGAGGTCCGGGGCGCCGTCGGCGTTGACGTCGCCGATGGCGACGCCCTGGGGCGACTGGCCGACGGGGTAGCGGACGCCCAGCGGGTACTGGCCGAAGCCGGCGTTGAGCCAGACCGAGACGTCGCCCGATCCGAAGTTCGTGACGACGAGGTCGGGCAGGCCGTCGGCGTTGAGGTCGCCCTGAGCTGTCGCGATCGGCTGATCGCCTGTTGAGACGATCTGGCCGCTGAAGATCGGCGCGGCGCAGGGCTGACCGGATGCGGCGGCGACGGCGCAGCAGACCGACGCGACCGGAACGAGGGCCTGGCGTGACGTGGCGGGCATCGCGAGCATGGCGGAGTCCTGCTTTCTTCGGTGATGCTTGCGTGCATCGACCGTTCTTGTGGCGACCGTCCGCGCCGTGTGGCGCCGCTCCGTCCCAGGGCGAGACGGGCCGGGCTCCCCGTGCCCGGCGGCGGTCGGCTCCCTCCACTTTGGCCTGGCGACCGTGGAGCGAGTCTTCGGTCGATTGTACGAGAACCTCTCCCGATCTGATCCTCGAAACTTCAGAGGTTCGAGGCCAAACTCTCTTGCAAGCTTGTTGTGAGGTCGGTCATCTCGTTGCGTCCATCGCGGAACGCCTCCGCTGGCGGAAATCGGCGCAAAGACACAGATTGCGGCGGCGATCGCCGCTGTCCTCAAGAGCGTCTGGATTGTCACGGTCACTCTCTCCGTGGGCGGCGCCATCGCCGGGGTCAGCGGCGTTGCTTGGGCGGGACGGAGTGAATGTACGGGCAAATCGAGGCGGCGCGTCGAAAAGAATGCGCATGTCGCGCATGTTGCGCACAGCGGTTGCGATACCCCTCAAAATCGCCTGAGTTGGGGAGCGATCAAGCCCGAGTCGTCAGGGGCAGGCGGCGCCGAAGAGATTGAGGAACGTGACGACGTCGGCGATGTCAAAGGTTCCGAATGGCGCGGCGAGATCGGCGGCGGGGTCCATCGCGCCAAAGAGGTTCAGGAAGGCGACGACGTCGGCGATGTCGAGGGCGCCGAAGGGCTTGGCGAGATCGGCGTCGGAGCAGGGGCCGCCCTGGTTGAGCGGGTCGCGCAGCGTCGGTGGCGGCGGCGGCTGCGGGAACTCGGGGTCCATCGGATCGAGCGGGGCGTCGAAGAAGCAGAGTTGGACGATCGCGGCGGCGGCGTAGACGAAGGTCTCGTCGTCCTGGAGTTCGTTGAATCCGATTTCGCTCGAGACCGTGATCTCGTACAGGCCATCGGCGAGGTTCTCGTAGACGAGCACGGCGGGCGTGTGAGGCGGCGTCGTGTCGCCGTCGACAGAGACTCCCTGCACGATGCCCGGACCGAAGAGGGCGAACGAGGCAGAGGCGCCTTCGACGGTGAACAGCTCGGGATCGTTTTCGGTCGCGGCGACCGCGTAGGGGATGTAGAGCGAGGGGCCGGTCGCGGTGGACGACTTGTCGAGTGTCTCAACGGTGAACTGCAGGGCGATCGCGACCTGCGCTATGGCTGAATTGTCGAAGGCTTCCGACACCGCGGCCGCTGCGTCAGTCGCGAAGGAGATCTTCGCCTGCGTCGGGTCGATCTCTAGCAGGACGCTGGCGAGGGACGCGGAGGCGGTGTCGCCTCGGTCAACGATCGAGGCGAGGTCCTGGAAGACCGGGGCGTCGAAAACGGACGCTCCGAAGAAGTCGCCGTCGCTGAAGTCCTGGCTCCTGCGGACGTTTGAGGTGGCTTCGGCGTAGATATCGCCGTCGGCGATCTCGACGCGGTACTTCCCCTCGGACTCGATGACGAACGGTCCGGCGAACGTCGTCGAGGCGTCGGCCGTCACAAGGAAGCCGGCGGCTAGAGCGAGGATGTACCGACGGCTCGACATCGTGGGCTCCTTCCCTTCGAGGAGCGCCCAACGTAGCGGATCGGCGTTGGCTTCCCAAGGCGAAATCGGGCGGCGGTTATGGGCAGCCCGCGCCGAAGAGGCTCAGGAAGGTCACGACGTCGGCAATATCGAACGTTCCGGCGGGGGCGGCGAGGTCGGCGCGGGGGTCCATCGCTCCGAAGAAGCTCAGGAAGCCGACGACGTCGGCGATATCGAGGGCCCCGAACGGCGCGGCGAGATCGGCCGCGGAGCACCCGGTCGGGGGGAGATCGCGGGCGAAGACGTCCTCGCCGAAGTTGCTGTCGTTCGCGACGAGGTTGTTGGCGGCGGACCTGAAGATGAAGCTGGCGCCGTCGGCTGCAATCTTGGGATCGAAGCTCTGGGCGGTGGCCTGCGTGCCCGCGTCGTTGCGGCTGACGATCGAGAGCGCCGCAGTCGCTCGTTCGTAGAGGAAGATGTCGCGTCCCTGGAAGCCCGGGAGGGCGTCGCCAGGGACGAGGTTGTCGGCGGAGGACGAGAAGACGACGCGGGCGCCGTCGGCGGAGATCTCCGGATCGGCGGGGAAGGCGCTGCCGCCGACGCCGCCCGGACCGACGTCCATGCGGCGGGTGGTAAAGCCTCCGGGCTCGTCGAAGACGCCGTTGCCGTCGGCGTCGCGGTCGTGGATGAAGAGCTTGTACATATTGGGTTGGTCGGCGGGGCGAGCGACGTCGAGGTTGCTGGCGAACGAGCCGAAGACGACGAAGCGGCCGTCGCGGCTGATGCGTGGCCCGTGCGAGTTGGGGTTCGTGCCCGAGTTGGCGTCGCCCGGGTCGCCGTTGTCGTTTCGGCTGACGGTGACGGCGGCTCCGCCGGCTCGCGGCCTGACGACGACCTGCTGTCCGCCCGTGAGGAAGAAACCTGCGTAGACGACCCATTCACCGTCGCCCGAGATGTCGGGGTAGCGGAAGCCGAAGTTGATGTCGGGCGCCTGGATGAGCAGGTTGGTCTGGGTCAGTCGATCGCGGACGTAGATGCCCGGACGCACGCTGTTGATCGATGGCGCGACGAGGTTGGTCGAGGATGAGCTGTAGGCGACGTAGCGGCCATCATCGCTGATCGCGATGTGGTCGTTGCCGTTGTCGCCGGAGGACGGCTCGCCGCCCGCGACGGGCTCGTTGATCCGTTCGTTGACGCCGTTGCCTTCGTCGAAGACACCGTTGCCGTCGGGGTCTCGATCGCGGATGAACACGTCGTAGTTGGGTCGGCCCGACCCGTCGGCGGGGATGAGGTTGGTGGATTGGCTCTGCCAGATGACGAAGCGGCCGTCGGCGGAGCAGTCGATGCTCGCCTGACCGTTGAAGCCGCCCGTGAAGCCGTTGCCCTCGAGACCGTCGACGCCGAGGGACATGAGCGTGGTGACGCCGTTGCCTTCGTCGAAGACGCCGTTGGCGTCGGGGTCGCGGTCGTGGGCGAAGATCTGCTGACCGACGGTGGCGGGGATGACGAGGTTGGTGGAGCGATTGGCGTAGAAGACGTGACGTCCGTCGGCGCTGATCGCGACGTTGAGGCTGAGGCTGTTGGCCTGGACGCCCGAGGAGGAGAGGGTCATGATGGCGTTGGGGCGCGTGGTCGGCTGGGCGTGGGCGTGCGAGGCGGCGCAGAGGCACAGCGCAGCGATCGCGGTTCGCGTCGCGAGCATGTCGGGTCTCCCGGGTGTTGTTCGACCGC
This sequence comes from Phycisphaerae bacterium, assembly GCA_002706885.1. Lineage (GTDB taxonomy): Bacteria > Planctomycetota > Phycisphaerae > Phycisphaerales > UBA1924. The sequence goes on along the minus strand of PAKY01000024.1, from coordinate 47,273 downwards.
GATGCGCGACGCCCTGGCCGCTCCCCGTCGATCGTTGATGTCCTTAGGAGACAGCGCGGGCGCGCGGCGATGACTCACGCGCAGGATTTTATGAGGGATCGATCGCGATGCCGGTCAGGGGCAGCCGGCTCCGAACGCGCGGAGGAATTCGACGACGTCGGCGACGTCGAACACCCCCGTGGGAGCGGCGAGGTCGGCGCGGGGATCCATGACGCCGAAGAACTGGAGGAAGGCGACGACGTCGGCGATGTCGAGTTTGCCCGTCGGCTCGGCGAGGTCGGCGGGGCAGGGCGCGAGCGCGGCGTCGAGGACGCGGTACCAGGCCTCGGCCATGAGCGCGTCGCCCGCGGCGTTGGTGTGCGAGTGGTCGGGGGCGTAGCAGTCGGGGTAGCAGCACCAGTGGAGTTGATGCTGTTCGGGGCCGGCCTTGATGTAGGGCTTGTTCATTGCCTCGGCGCGGCGAAGGAGGTCGTTGACCGCGAGGTTCTCGTACCAGGACGGCATGAGGTTGTCGGGCTTCATGCGATGGGCGGAGAAGAAGCACATATCGACGCCTGCGCCGTCGGCGTGGAGGCGGTCTGCGAGTTGCTCCATCTCGTCGACGAAGCGGGCGTGGTTGGCGTCGTCGAATGTCGGCTCGGAGGCGGGGTAGGTGACGTTGTTGGAGGTGAGGATGAGGGCGAGGGTCGGGCCGTTGATGGTGGCGAGGACGTCCCCCACCGCTTCGTAGCCCTGCTGGCCCGGGGCGCCCCATCGATAGGTCTCGTGTCCGCCGATCCAGATGTTGGTGATGTCGAAGTCGTAACCGCCCGGAGGGTTGGCGGTGAGGAGATCGCGGAGGGGGGCGTCGTAGCCGCGGTTCTCGCTGTGGCCGATGATGACGAGGTGGATGCGCGAGCCGGCGGGGAAGTTGAGGCGCGTCGGCGCGACGGCGTTGTCGGGGGCGACGAGGGCGCCTGGTGTGATTGAATCGCAGGCGGGCGTCGGCGGCGATTGGTCGTTGACGATGATGGACCGTTCGACCTCGGCGAAGGGGCCGAAGCCTTCGCGGGCGCGGACGGTGATGGTGTGGTGGGCGAACGCGAGCGTGGATGCGTCGAGGAGGAAGGTCCACGACTGGACGCCGTCGGCGGGGGTGAAGGGGCCGTTGTCGATCGAGACGGCGACGCGCGTCGCGGCGGCGGCGGTTCCCTGGAGGAGGAGCTGGCCCGAGACCACCTGGCCGTTCTCGAGGCCTTCGATGGTGACCTGTGGCTCGCCGGCGGGGGCGTTCGCACAGAGCGCGGCGGCGGCGGCGAGGCTTGCGGCCGTTCGGCGGGCGATGGTCATCTTCACACTCCTCTGCGCAGACGATCACCGTCGGCGTCGCAGGCTACCGGGGAAGCAACGCGGGAGGAAGCGAGGTATTGCCGGATCGGCGCCTAGCGCGTTTCGGCGAGGGGGTCGGGCTTGTAGAGCTTGACGCCGAGGGCCCACTGGCGGTCGGTGAAGTTGCCTCCGAGGTCGGCCGCGGGGGCGTTGGTCGGGCGGGCGGCGTCGAGGGCGATGACGGTCTTGGCGTCGAGGGCGTCGATGTGGCTGACGAGGACGGCCTCGGGGCTCATGGGGACCTTGGCGGCGCCGTGCTCGGGGAGGCCGTGGTGGCTGAGGATGATGTGCTCGAGGATCATCGCGGCGCCCGGGGGCAGGCGGACGCCCTTCTCGCGCATGAGCTGCTCGGTCTTGGCGCGGAGCATGTGGGTGCCTTCGACGATGTGGCCGATGAGCTCGCCCTGGTCGGTGTAGCTGAAGGCGCGGTCGTAGCGGAGCTCGCGGGTCTTGCCGATGTCCTGGAGGAAGCAGCCCATGACGACGAGGTCGCGGTTGATCTTGGGGTAGAGCGGGCAGATGCGGTCTGCGATCTGCATGAGGGTGACGGTGTGTTCGAGGAGGCCGCCGAGGTGGCTGTGGTGGAGGGCCTTGGCGGCGGGGGCTCGCTTGAAGGCCTCGACGAAGTAGGCGTCTTCGAGGAAGAGCTCGCCGAGGGCTCGCATGGCGGGGTGCTCGAAGCTCTCAAGGAGTCGGACGGTCTCGGTCCACATCTCCTCGATGTCGCGCTCGGTGACGGGGAGGAGGTCTTTCATCTCCTCGACGGAGGGCTCGGAGGGCTCGATGGTGTGGATGATGATCTGGAGCTGGCCCTGGTAGGCCTGGGTCTCGCCCTCGATGCGGACGAATCCGTCGGTGGGGAGAGACGCGAAGAGGGCTTCGTCGCATGACCACATACGCGCCGGGGCCTCTCCCGAGCGGTCGCTGATGAGGCAGCGGAGGTAGGGCTTGTCCTGGCGTGTGCGGCCGAGCTGGCTGTTGGCGATGGCGAAGAGGCCGTCGATGCGCTGCGAGGGGGTCATGTCGGCGATGAGCATTCTTGTCTGCATGGGGGGAGGGTATCGCACCGCGGAGCGTGTTGCGGCGGCGGGTTCAGTCGTCCTTAGGCGCCTCGTCGGGCGGCTCGAGGTCGTTCCAGAACGGCGCTCGGGTTTCGGCGTCGAAGTCCCACGCGACGTTGGCGTCGTCCTTGAGCCTCGCGATAGAGGCGGTTTCGGGATAGGCGAGAGTGGGCAGGACGGCGTTGGCGAGAGCGATGGCGGCGGGGCAGATGGCGAGGGTGATGGCGGCGACGTCGGCGGCCTAAGCGGCGATGACCTTGTGCTCGCGTTGCATCGATGGTCCCGGGGCCTCGGCGCGTTGGAGGTTGGGGCATTGGTGTCGGACGGCAGCGATAGATTGCGGGACGGCGGGGTCGCTGAAGCTGGTCAAGGTGTTGGCGACGGCTGGACTTACGGCGGCGTGGGGGGATTGCCGGAGCCGATAAAAATCGGGTGAAATGAAACTATGGCGATCTTCACCCTGAAATAGGCCGATCTCCAACCTCCGCGACGCCATGAGTTTGTGGAATTCTTGATAAATGTCTCCGAACGTCGTGAGCGGTCATTGACGGCGGCGATCAAGGGCGAGATTCTTGTCTCCGGTCATTTGCCCATACTTGGAGGTTGACAGGTGAAGAAGACTCTCGCGTTCGTTGCTCTCGCCGGGCTCTCCGCCGCGGCGTGGGCTGGTAACACCACCATCACGTTCGACGAAGGCCTCGTCGGCGCGGGTGAACAGATCACCGACCAGTACGCCGGGCTTGGCGTGCTGTTCAGCGGCGATCTGGTCGACCTGATCAATGTCATCGACCACCCGCTCGAGCAGCCGGTGGCGGGCGACCTCGGCGGCTTCGGCGGCTTCGGCGATGGGGACGGCGACCTGCAGGCCGCGGGCCTCGGGTTCGGCGCCGTGACGTCGACGATCCGGATCGATGTCGCGGAGCCCGGGACGTACCTGACGGACGTGTCGCTGGAGGTCGTGCGTCGTCGCGACCAGACGCTGCACCTCGCGGTTGGCCTGCGGAACGGCGACACGCTGACGTTCGATCTTCCGGCGCCTGGGTTTGGCAGCGGCATCGAGCTGCTGTTCCCGTTCCAGTCGTTCGGGCTCTCGAACCCGTCGCTCCAGATCACGAGCATCGAACTGAGCAACGGCGGCGGCACGTTCGGCATCAACGACTTCAGCTTCACGGCCGCGGTTCCGCTCCCGTCGGGGGCGGCGCTGGCGTGCGCTGGGCTCGGGCTGGTGGCGACCCGTCGCCGTCGGGCCTGATCGCTCGCGAACAAAGCCTTCTCACCAATGAAAAAGCCCCGCTTCGCGCGGGGCTTTTTTTGTTGGCTGTATTCGTTGGGTTGTCGAGTCGATGACTCGGCGGAACTCAGCGACGGCGACGGGCGGCGAGGGCGCCGCCGAGAACGAGGACGCTCGCGACGCCGGGCGCCGGGATGGCGGCCTGGGTGGCGAGGGCGGTGATGGCTTCCCACTCGGCGGCGGAGACGCCGAGCTGGCGGAGGGTGATCTCGATCTCGTCATCGAACTCGTTGAGGTTGATGTCGAGGCGTGAGACGTCGTCGTTGTAGATGGAGTTGAAGAGGACGACGCTCGCGAGCACGCCGCCTTCGCGGCTGAAGTGGTTGTCGTCGCCGACGTAGTACTGCTGGTCCCAGTCGGCGAGGGCGAAGGCGTCGCCGACGCGGCTGACCTCGGCGGATCCGCCGTTGGCGTTGATGCCCGCGCCGGCGTCGGTGTAGCTCGCGCGGTTGGCGTCGTGCCAGGCCTGGATGCTGGGGACGGGGCCGCCGTTGGCCTGGTAGTCACCGTGGCCACGTTCGCGGGCCCAGGTCTGGTAGAGGACGGTCTCGAGCGCGCTGTTGTTCATGTTGCGGAACGCTGACTCGATGGCGGCGGTGTTGGCGCCGAAGGTTGCGGCGTTGCCGCCGAGCCAGGTGAGGCTCTCGGTGGAGTGCCCCTGGAGGACGAGGGTGTCGATGGTGACGCCCGCGGGGACGCTGTTGGTCGCGAGCGAGGCTGCGCGGCCGACGCGGTTGGAGATGAACTCACCGTTGATGACGTCCCAGTAGTGGTTGGGAGCGTCGTAGCCAGCGGCGACGGCGAGCTTGCCGACGAGGTCGGCGACGCCCGGGACGCTGCCGCCGTTGGGCGTGGTGGCGGTGGCGGCGGACCAGCGGGTGTGGCTGTTGCCGATCCAGAAGATGTCCTTGGGCTCGGCCGCGGCGCCCAGGGCGAGCGCGGCGACGCAGACCGCGGAGAGGTGCTGCTTCATGATTGTTCCTCTAAATCAGGAGGTGAGGTAGAGCGTCTCAACGGCGGCGGCGGGTCGCGACACCGACGCCCGCAAAGGCGAGGAGAGCGGCGGCGCCCGGAGCGGGCACGATGCGCGACGTCAGGGTCGCGGCGTTGATGTAGAAGAAGCCGTCGCCGTTGTCGTTGGTGACGTCCTTCTGGATGGTGATGGTGATCTCGCCATTGGCGTTGGCGAAGATGCCGTTGACGTAAGCGAGGTCGGTGTCGTTGCTGCTGGCGTTGAGCGAGTCGGAGCCGCTGTTGGCGCCGATGGCGGTGTAGAGCGCCGAGCGGACGCCCGCGACGCCGCCGCGGGAACCGAAGAAGCTGAAGTCGTAGACGACGTCGCCCGAGGTGTCGAGGCCGAAGATGGTGATCTCGACGAAGGACTCGCCCTCGCGGCCGGCCCAGCCGTCATCGTGGCCGAAGAGGTAGTCGTCGGAGGCGGTCACGGGGAGGAAGGCGGCGTCGCCCGAGGGGTTGTCGGAGCCCTGGGTGCTCGAGCCGGAGTCGTAGAAGCCGGTCCACTCGAGGGCCATGCCGTTGTGGGTGACGCCCTGGTCGTCGATCAGGCCGACGTAGAACGAGGTGAAGTAGTCGATGTTGTTCCAGCCCTGCGTGACGTAGTCGCCGTTCTGGTCGGTCGGCTGGAAACCGAAGTCGAAGTTGAACGTCTGGGCGTTGGCGACCGAGCCGGCGAGCATGGACGCAGCGATAGCGGTGATCTCGAACGAGCGCATGAGAAAGCCCCCTCACTTCTGGATGCGGGTGTGCTGACATGGCCGGTCGACTGAACGCTTCGTCGACCCGCCGATTCATCCGGCACAAGTGTTACGAACGTGTTGTCAATGTAACGGCTTCCATAGATGTTGCCACAAAAAGCGGCTGTTTTCAGCGAAAAGCGCGTGAGGAAGTCGGCGGGTTTGCCGTTGGGTCGCGGCGATCGCGCGTCTGCCACGGATCTCAAAGAGAAAGGGCTCCGCGGTGCGCGGAGCCCTTGCATGGTTTGCTTGTTCGTCTGTTGTATCGAGACGAGCGTCGAACGCCGAGGCGATTCGGTCAGCGACGGCGACGGGTCGCGACGAGGCCGCCGAGGGCGAGCAGCGAGGCGCTCGCGGGGGTCGGGACTTCGGTCGCGAAGTACTCGACGGTGGCGTCGACGGTAACCGAGAAGTTCCAGCCTTCGAGCTGTCCGCCGTAGGTGCTCGAGAAGACACCGAGCGTCGTGCCCGATACGAGGAAGTCGAGGTCGTTCGAGAAGAAAACGAGGTCGCCGTTGACGTAGGTCGAGCCGACGCTGTTGCCGTCGTTCCACGTGCGCGTCTCGCCCGAGTCGCCGTCGAAGTCCATCGCGCCGTCGAACGGAGCGAGGACGTAGTCGGCCTCGTAGAGCTCGGTGTCGCTCAGGCCGAGGGGGATGTCGATGCTGCTGATGCCGATGGAGAAGTTGAAGTCGAAGTCGGACTCGGCGGGGACGGAGCCGGCGATCTGCTCGACCATGTGATCGAGGGTCAGCGTGTAGCTGAGGGTGACCGACGCGCTCTGGAGGATGAGGGTCCCGCCCATGTCGTCGAAGGCGTCGAGGGTGAGCGAGAGGGGCGCGCCGCCGAGGTGGCTGACGGTCAGCGAATCGCTATCGCTCTGGACGAGACCGGCGTTCGCCGCGCCCGACGCCGCGATGATCGCGAGGACGGGGGCGATGGTCTGGATCTTCTTCATCTCTTCAACTCCATTCGTCTCACACAACGGACGCACCACAACAGCGTCCGCCGACACCGGTTCTCGGCGAGAGAACGGTGCCACCGATCTCGGCGAATGCACCCCGTTTCTGAAGTTGTCTGAGAGAAAGGTGCGGCGGACGCCCCGATCGAGTTCCGGCGCGGGTTATCGGTCGTTCCAGCGGTTTCAGCGGCCTCGCCACTCCTGTGGCACGTCACCGTGCTCGGCGCGGATGACGCTGCGGATGCCGCCGCGGCCCTTCCAGTCGGTGATGAGTTGGAGCCAGGCGGGCTTCATCTGGCCGTTGAGGGTTTCCGCGATGGCGTGGGTGACGGCCTCATAGAAGATGCCCTCGTTGCGGAAGCTCTGGTAGTAGAGCTTGAGGCTCTTGAGTTCCACACAAACCCCGTCCGGGGCCGCGGCGGGCTGGTAGCGGAGCGTCACCGAGCCAAAGTCCGGGTGACCGGTCTTCGGGCAGACGCTCGTGAACTCGTCGCTCGTGTGTTCAATGACGATCGGCGCGGCGTCGGGGCTGGTGATCGGCGTCGGGAAGTATTCGAGAAGGGCGGGGTCGGGCATGCGCGACGATAGGTCGGGGTCGCGGCGAGGTCTGCATGGGCGTCCGGGGTGGGTCGCGCGGGTCCGAATACCTCGAAACGGTCTTCAACCTGATGACCGGCAATGACTTGTGTTGCCGCCCCCCGCTCTCGGAGTACCTTTCGATCGCTCCCTTGACGGGGACGCTCACGGTGTCAGACCCATGTCTTGGCGCCGGCCACAACCGCAGACCAGAGGAGAGAGAGCATGAAGACCACCGCTGCCATCGTCGCTATCGCCGCCGCTTCGGCCGCCGCGTTTGCCGGCTCGACCCGCATCCAGGTCGATTCGACCACCCAGAACCCCGGGAGCGGCTTCCAGGGGCAGGGCAACCTTGAGGGGTACATCACCGCGTTCAGCGCCCCCGGGACGAACGCGGTGAGCGAGTACAACCTCGGCGGCGCCGAGTATCGCGGCGGCTCGGCGTTCAGCCCGTCTCGGCTCGTGAACGACGCGATCAACCTGTTCTTCGTCGATCACGGCGGCGGTGACCTCTCGCTGTTCTTCGTCGCGAACGACGGCATCGGCGGCAACCAGCACTCGACCGTGACGGGCAACGTGATGTTCAATCACGACGCGACGCTCGAGGTGCAGGACGACTTCAACCAGGACTCGGGCCTCGGCGAGCGCACGAACGACGGCATCCAGACCTGCGATGTGGGCGATGTGCTTGCGGCGCACACGAGCTTCGGCATCGACTTCTCCTGGACGCAGGAGAACACCGACGGCTTCGCGACGAGCTTCGAGAACGTGTACGGCTCGTGGGTCCGGTTCTCGGATCTCGTGGGCGACTCGGACGCGGTCGCGATCACGAACTACGTGGTGCACAGCGCCGACGGCTCGACGATCGCGGGTTCGTTCGGCGACTTCAACAACCTTCAGATGACGGTGGTTCCGACGCCGACCTCGGCCCTTCTCGGCAGCGCGGGTCTCGGCCTTCTCGTCACCCGTCGTCGCCGCGCCTGATCGACGATCGCACAGCCTGCTCTTCTCCGATCGCCCCGCCCGCGCGGGGCGGTTTTCATTGGCGCCGGAGGTGATCTATTCGAGCTTGGCGTCGTCGTCGAGGAGGTTGGCGCCCGAGGCGCCCTCGGCGAGGTCGGCGAACGTCTCGGCCGTGTCGTCGCGAGCGACGTCCTGCGTCGGTTCGCTCGCGGGGCTCGACGCCGGTTCAGCGGCGGGGCCGCCTGCCGCGGATTCGCGCGACGGGCGGGCGAGCTTGACGGTGTAGATCGGCTCGGGCATGTCGATGTCGCGGGTGTCGAACTCGCTCTTCACGCGCTGCATCGCGACGCTGCGGACTTTGCCGAAGTCGCTCTTCGACTGGTCGACCCATGCGAAGAGCTGCACGGTGATGCTGGAATCGCCGAGCTTCGTCACGATCGCGAAGGGGGCGGGGTCGGCCATCACGCCGTCGGTGGCGCGGAGCGTCTCGACGCCGACCTCGAGCGCGGTCGCGAGGTCGACGTCGTATCCGACGCCGACTTCGAACGAGAATCGCCTGCGGCTGTCGGTGCTGTAGTTGACGAGCGTGGTCTTGAAGACCGTGGCGTTGGGGATGCGGACGACGTTGCCGTCGAAGGTGGTGAGGACGGTCGTGCGCGAGTTCATCGCGGTGACGAGGCCCTCGTGACCGTCGATAACGACGTGGTCGCGCGGGCGGAAGGGCTGGCGGATCGAGAGCAGGATGCTCGCGATGTAGTTCTCGACGAGGTCGCGGAACGCGAAGCCGATGGCGATGCCCGCGACACCGGCGGCTCCGAGCACGCCGCCGACCAGGGCCATCGCGTTGAGGATCTCGAGGGCGAGGAGGAGGCCGACGAGGACGATCGCGGCCTGGGTCATCCGGCGGGCGATGTCGCTGAGGAACTCGTTTGCGGCGAACCGGCGGAACGGCCACCGCCAGAGCCCCACCGCCCACGCGAGCACGACGAAGATCGCAAGCACAGCACCCGCGATCGGGAGAAGGGGCAGGTAGGCGATCCAGCGGTCGAAAGTGTCGCCGACGCGGTCGGTCGCGCCCTCGATGCGCTCGCCGACGTTGTTGGTGAGTTCGATGCGGTTGTCGATGGACGCGGCGCCCGTGGTGGACCGCACGATCTCTTCCGCGCGCTCGGCGACGGCCGGATCGTTGGCGGTTCCGGTCAGGACTGCGGTCGAGCCCTTGATCTCGACCTCTGCGTCGGTCAGGCCGCGGACGGCCTCGAGCGACTGGCGCGCGGCGTCCTGCCGCTCGACAGTCTCCGCGGGTTGGTCGGCGTCGGCGGTCTCGGCGGCGTCGGACCGCGGGGTGGGCTCGACGTCGGGCGGCGTGGGGGCGGCGGCGGAAGCGATGCCGATGAACGCCGCGAGGGCAAGACCGACGATGTGCATCACACGGCGCATGGAATCAGCCGACGTTGAGGCCGTGGGCGCGGGCGACGGGCTCGTTGAGGAGCTTGCCGGCGTGCGTGTTGACGGCGGCTCGGAAGTGCTCGTCCCGGTCCGCGAGCGTTTCCCAGCCGCGGGTGGCGATGCGTTCGGCCCAGGGGAGCGTGGCGTTGGTGAGGGCCCATGTGCTGGTGCGAGCGACGGCGCCGGGCATGTTGCCAACGCAGTAGTGCATGACGCCGTCGACCTCGTAGACGGGGTCGGTGTGGGTCGTGACGCGGCTGGTCTCGGCGCAGCCACCCTGGTCGATGGCGACGTCGACGATGACGGAGCCTGGCTTCATGAGGGCGAGGTGCTCGCGGGTGATCAGACGGGGGGCCTTCGCGCCCGCGACGAGGACCGCGCCGATGACGAGATCGGCCCAAGCGAGGTACTCGCGCACGGCTTCGGGGTCGGAATAGACGGTGATGAGCTGACGCGGCATGACGCTGCCGAGGCGGCGCATCTGATCGATGTCGATGTCCATGACGGCGACGTGGGCGCCCATGCCGTAGGCGATGGTCGCGGCGTTGTAGCCGACGACGCCGCCGCCGATGACGAGGACGTTTCCGGGCTCGACGCCCGGGACGCCGCCGAGCAGGACGCCCGCGCCGCCGAAGGGCTTCTCGAGGTACTTGGCGCCTTCCTGGGTCGCCATGCGGCCCGCGATCTCGCTCATCGGGGTGAGGAGAGGGAGGGTGACGGTCCCGTTGGGGCCGGGGGCGGTGAGGGTCTCGTAGGCGACAGCGGTGACGCCTCGCTCGAGCGCGGCGAGGGTGAGTTCGCGGTCGGCGGCGAAGTGGAAGTAGGTGAAGACGACCTGCCCCGAGCGCATGCGCGGGTACTCGATCGCCTGGGGCTCCTTGACCTTGATGATCATCTCGGACTGGGCCCAGAGCGTGTCGGGATCGTCGATGATGGTCGCTCCGGCGGCCTGATAGAGCTCATCGGTGAGTCCCGATCCGACGCCGGCGCCGCGCTCGATCATCACGTCGTGGCCCGAGGCCTTGAGGACTTCGACGCCGACGGGGCGGAGGCCCACGCGGTGCTCGTCACGCTTGATTTCCTTGGGAACACCGATCCGCATGGGTCTATCTCCTGTCCGACGCGGCAGGGTAACCCGTACCGGCTTGCGAGGGCGAGCGCCGTGTGGGATGCTGGGGCATGTTTCTTCACGAAGCCGTCGCGATCTCGATCGTCGCGTTGATGTCCTTCGCCAGCCCCGATGAAGCGGGACCGCCTCGACCGGGCGAGCACGACGCCGACAACGGAGAGGCGAAAGCGATTGCAGAGGACGCGGCGAATCCGGCGTCGGATCGACCGCGGGTGGTGTCGACCGAGCCCGAGCACGGGGAGGACGGTGTCGCGATCGATCTCGCGCAGATCGTGGTGACGTTCGATCGTCCGATGACGGTCGGATCACACTCTTGGGTTGGTGGTGGCGAGTTGTTTCCGGAGCTTGCGGGCGAGCCGACGTGGATCGATGACCGGACGGCGGCGCTTCCTGTCAGGCTCCGTCCCGACAGCGACTATCAGCTCGCGATCAATTCGACGCGCTTTGACAACTTCCGCGGCGCGGACGGCGCGCCGGCGATCCCGATGCCGCTCGTGTTCTCGACGCGCGAATGGCCGATGCCGACGCACGTCAAGGAGATCGGGATCGAGCGTCTGCGCGACGCGTTGCTTCGGCGGTACAGCTATCGCGATCGGCTCGGGATCGACTGGAAAACGCGTCTCGCGGCGTACGAGCCGAAGCTTCGTGAGGTTGACAGTTCGCTGCGGTTTGCTGCGCTCGTTTCAGAGATGGTGGCTCCTGCTGAGGACCCCCACCTCTGGGTCAAGGCGAGGTCGTTGACGCTGCCGAACGACTGGCGCGAGCGGCGGGAGCGGCGGCGCGATCTGACGACGAACTTCGAGGGGCGCGCCGTGGGCTCGGTCGTCGGGCCGGCGGTTGAGCAGCACGGGCGCGGGGTGATCTCGGCGAACATTGGGCCGGACGTTGGGTACATCCTCATCCCGGTGTGGGGGGCGAGCACGGGCGAGGCTGCGCTCGCGGCGCTCGAGTCGCTGGAGGATGTGGGGTCGCTGATCATCGACGTCCGTCCGAACGGAGGCGGGGCGGAAGCGGAGGCGGCGCGCTTTGCGGGGGCGTTCGTCACGGCGCCGGTCGTGTACGCGAAGCGGCGGCATATCGATCCGGCGACGGGCGAGATCTCGGAGCCGCTCGACGCGGTGTTGGAGCCGCACGAGACGACGGCGACGCGACCGCGGCGGGTATACGTCCTCGTCGGACCGACGACGATGAGTTCGTGTGAGGGCTTCTGCCTGATGATGCGAGCGGCGGGCGCGGAACTCGTCGGCGAGCGGACGGCTGGGTCATCCGGGAATCCGCAGCCTGTGCGGGTCGGTGGCGGCATCCTGATGTACGTTCCGAGTTGGATCGCGCTCGATGCGGAGGGCCATCCGCTGGAAGGCATCGGGATCGAGCCGGACGTCGTGATCGAGACGGACCCTGCGGATCTCGCGACGACGGATCCGGTGCTCGCGCAGACGCTCGAGCGGGCGAAGGCCGCGGCTCAGCCGTAGCGGCGGACGAGTTCGACGATTTTGGTCTGGCCCGGCTCAATGCGGAGGCTCCGGCGGAGAGCGCCGACGGCTTCGCGCTGGGCGTCGCGGTCCTGCTTGCCCGACCAGACGAAGCGATTGAGGAGGCACACCCCGACGCCGTTCCAGGCTGGGTAGTGCGAGGGATCGAGCTCGGTCGCGGATTGGAACGCTTCGAGCGCGGCGTCGTACTGACGGAGGCGGAAGCGGGCGGCGCCGAGGCGTTCGTAGGCGACGGCGCTTGGCTCGAGGCGGATGAGCTGGTCGAGCGTGGCGGCCATTTCCTCGTAGCGTTCGGTCTGTCCGAGGGCGTCGGCGAGGTTGAGGAGGAGCTCGGGCGTGAGCTTCATCCGCTCGGCGGCCTGCTGGTATTCGATGACGGCGACGCCGTGCTCACCGAGCGCGGCGTAGACCGAACCAAGGTTGGCGCGGGCCGGTCCGCTGTTAGGGTCGAGACGCACCGCACGCTCGGCGAATGGGCGCGCCTGCGTCGGCTCGCCGAGCTGGAGATATGCGGTCGCGAGGTTGAGGTTGGCGTTGAAGTCGTCCTCGCGGATCGAGAGCGCTCGGAGGTAAGCTCGGATCGATTCGGTGACGCGGTCGAGGAGTTGAAGGACGAGACCGTGGTTGTACTGGGCGTCGAAGTTGCGGGGCTCGAGCCTCGCCGCGGCGCCGTAACGGTTCTCGGCGAGGGCGTAGTCGCCTCGCTCGCGGTAGATGTCGCCCGCGCCGAGGTAGGCGACGGTCATGGTCGGGTTGAGCTCGATGGCGCGCTCGAACTCGGCGAGCGCGGCCTCGGGCGAGCCGGTCCGCATCTCGGCGGCTCGCTCCATCGCGGCGTCGGCGCGTTCCTGTCGCGTGCCGGGGCGTCGCTGTTCGCGCCGCTCCGACTCGAGGGGCGGGCCCTCGGCGTAGCCATCGGTGTCACCGCTCGAGTCGCCGTTCGGGACGAACGAGCAGCCCGGGAGCGCCAGGCCGCATGAGAGCGTGAGAACGAGGGCGAGCGGGGTGATGTGCCGGTGGTCGCGCAAGCTGGTGGTCCCATCTCTGACGCCCGCGGGGGCGGGCCGACGCCCGTTCGAGGCCTCAGTGTCCATTCTCGGTACGGACGCGGAAAGTTCGCCACAACGGTCTCGCGGCCAGCGGGCGAATGTTCACGATACCCGATTCAGGAGGCGCCGACCAAGGCGCGGAGGCGTCGTATGTTCTTCGCGTCGAGCGGGTTGCCCCGTTCGTCCTCGCCCTTGGGCGTTTCGAGGATCTTCGGGCGATCGGCGAGTTCGGCGCGGTTCATCACCGCCGCGAAGCCGCTCGCCTTCAGAGCCTGCGACTTCCGACCCGGCGGGCGTCCGATGGTTCCCTCACCGATGTGGGCGTGTCGGTCGCGGCGGCTGTCGAAGTCGGCGAGCGAGTCGTTCATGTGCAGGACGCGCAGATGCTCGAGGCCGCAGAGCTCGTCGAAGGCGTTGAGCGTGGCCTCGCCGCCCTCGCGCGTACCGAGGTCGTAGCCGCCCGCGTGGGCGTGGCAGGTGTCGAAGCAGAACCCGACGCGATCGGGTTCTCCCGTTCGTTCGATGATGAGCGAACGGAGCTCGGCGAGTTCCTCGAATGTCCGTCCGAGGTTGCTCCCGGAGCCGACGGTGTTCTCGAGGCAGCACACGGTCGCGAAGCCCTCGGTGTCTTTCATGACGCGCTTGTAAGCGTCGGCGATGCGGCGAAGGCCGGTCTCGGCGTCGGAGGTGGTGTAGGCGCCGGGGTGGTGGACGAGGAACGGAATGCCGAGTTCCTCGCAGCGTTCGATCTCCACTCGCATCAGGCCAATCGACTTCTCCCAGAGCTCGTCGTCGGGGCTCGCGAGGTTCACGAGGTAGCTCGCATGGGTGACGGTGCGTCCCTGCCACCCGAGGCGATCGACCTCGCTCCGCCACTCGCTGACGGCGCCCGGATCGAGCGGCTTTGCCTTCCATTGCTTCTGGCTCTTGGTGAAGACCTGCACAGTGTCGAGACCGAGCGATTCGGCCTCGTGGAGGGCGTTGGACATCGAGCCAGCGATGGAGAGGTGGGAGCCGATCATGACCGGATGATTGGCGCGGAAATATCGGGTTACGATCGACCGCCGACACGATGGGGTGGCGGCGATGCTTTGTCTCGGCGCAGCCTTGCCTGGAAGCAAGGCGGGAGAGCGACATGACCAGACCACTCGAAGACCGGGTCGCCATCATCACGGGCGCCAGCGCCGGCATCGGCGAGGCGTGCGCCAGAGCGTTCGCTCGGGCCGGGTCGAAGATGATCCTCAATGCTCGGCGGGCGGAGGTGCTCAGCAAGATCGAGCGATCGATCGACACGGAGATGGGCGTCGAGACGGCCCACTGTGTGCCGGGCGACTGCGCGGACGAGACGGTCATCAAGATGATGCTCCAGTCCGCGGCGGACCACTTCGACAAGCGGGCGGACCTCATCGTCGTCAACGCGGGTCGCGGGCTCGCGGGGAGCGTGCTGACGAGCGACGAGGGCGAGTGGGAAGAGATGATCCGCACGAATATCGTCGGAGCGTCGAAGCTCATCCGCATCGCGGCGGCGGAGCTCGAACGCCTCGACGGAGCCGACTGGACTCAGCGTCCGAGGGACATCGTGGTGATCGGTTCGACCGTGGGCCGTCACATCAGCCCGTTCAGCTCGATGTACGGCGCGACGAAGTTCGCCGTGAACAGCCTCGCCGAAGCAACGCGGCGCGAGCTCGCCCCGAAGGGCATCCGCGTGACGCTCATCGAGCCGGGCATCGTCACGAGCGAGTTCCAGCACGTCGCGGGATACGACCCGAGTCGGTTCGGCGAGGTGATGGACCGCATGGGCCCGGTCCTCGAGCCGGAGGACATCGCCGACCTGCTCGTCTACACCTGCTCCCGCCCCGCGCGCGTCTGCGTCGGCGACGTGGTTATCCGCGGCACGCGCCAGGACTATCCCTGATTTTAGCGCTCCGTAGCGACCTTCCGGTCGCACACTCGCTCTGGTACGGCCGCGCCGGAGGGGCACCGGCGGGCCTGAGCGTGGGCCGTGTTTGATCGCTTCGTAGCGACGTCCGACATCGCGCTCGGGCTTGCGCATACAAAAGGGGGCCCGATACCGGACCCCCTTCGTGCCTTCGTGCCTCCGTGGCTTCCCTTACGGGAAGATGCCGCGGAGCTTGTAGACCTTGCCGATCTGCTCCAGCGCCGCGGCGAACGCGGCGGTGCGCAGGTCGCAGTCGTAGCGCTGACGCGCGGCGAGGGTGCGACGCGCGGCGACGCACATGTGGCGGTTCAGCTCACGGTCGACGTGGGTGGCGTCCCAGGTGACCGAGCTCTTGTTCTGGAGCCACTCGAAGTAGCTCACCGTCACGCCGCCCGAGTTGGCGAGGATGGCGGGGATGACCTCGATGCCCTTCTCGGTAAGCACGCGGTCGCCCGCGGGCGTGCAAGGGGCGTTGGCGGCCTCGGCGAGGACGCGGCAGTTGAGCAGGGCGGCCTGCTTGGGCTTGATCATCTGCTCAAGGGCGCCCGGGACGAAGACGTCGCAGGCGGTGGAGTAGAACTCCTGCTCGCTGATAACTTCTGCGCCCTGCTCGCTCCGCGTGCCCGAGCCCGAGAGCGTCGGCTCCTTCTCGTAGCCGAGGATCCCGCCGTGGCGTTCCGAATACTCGGCCAGCGCGCGGCAGTCGAGGCCGTCGCTGTTGCGGAGGGCGCCGGTGTGGTCCATGACCGCGACGATTCGGGCGCCCATGTCCTGGAGGATGCGGCCCGCCCACGAATTCACGTTACCGAAGCCGAGCAGCACGACGGTCATGCCCTGCAGCGGGATGCCGATGCCCGGGAGCATCTCGGCGAGAACGTCGGCGACGCCCTGGCCTGTGGCCTTTTCACGCCCCGCGGAGCCGCCGAACTCGACGGGCTTGCCCGTGACGATCCGGAGGCCGTCCTGGGCATTGGAGTCCATGCCCATCATGTAGGTATCGGCCATCCACGCCATGATCTGGGCGTTGGTGCCGACGTCGGGCGCGGGGATGTCGTAGTCGGGGCCGATCATGTGGGCGATGGCGCTGGTGAAGCGGCGCGCCACGCGCTCGAGCTCGGCGGGGCTGACTTCACGGGGGTTGATCTTCACGCCGCCCTTGCCGCCGCCGAAGGGCACGCGGACGAGCGCGGTCTTCATGGTCATGAGCAGCGACAACGCCTTGACGTCGTCGAGGTGGACGTCCTGGTGGAATCGGATGCCACCCTTGTACGGGCCGAGGGCGTTGTTGTGCTGGACGCGGTAGCCCTTGAAGAGCTTGTGGTGCCCGTCGTCCATGCGAACGGGGAAGTGCACCATGACCTCGTTCTTGGGCTGGGCGAGGATGATGCGGACGCGGTGCTTGAGGTCGATGACCTCGGCGGCGCGGAGCATCTGCCCGACGACCTGGAGATAGAGGTTGTCCGGATCGGTCGGGAAGCCCAGTTCGTCGAAGACGGGATCCCGCTCCATGACGTCGGCGACGGACGGCGCGGAATCCGACGTCGCGGGGGACTGCGATGCCTTGGTGGTCGAGGGCGTGACGGTGGACATGGTCGAGAGACCCTCCGAGGGAGGCCTGGGGTCGCCTGGGCGGCGACCGCTTGGTTGCCCGGGACGCCGGTCATGGTCCGAACGGCGTTCCACTTCGAATCCGTGCGGGTCCGATCAAGGATCGTCGCCCGCATGTCGGGCCGAGTCGAGCGGAAACCGCCAACCGTTGGCAGGAAACCGCGGGAACCCGGCCCCGATGGCACATACCGAATTGTCGGCGTCGCTGTTTGCCCGGGCGGGTCCCGGATCAGTGGCGCCACAGCTTGGAGATGCTAGCAGTCCTCCGGAAGCGCTTACAAGCGGCGCCCGACTGATTAGATACGAATGATCGGGAATTCCGACCACCCTCTTTCCCGGGGAGATTGAATGGGACGCACGATTCTGTATCTCGCGAGCGATCTGATCTGGGCGACGAAGATCAAATCGACCGCCGACGAGCTCGGCGTCAACGCCCGCCCTGCCAGGAACGCGGACATGCTCCGCGCGAGGCTGGGCGATTCGGACGTCGCGGCGTTGTTCCTGGACCTTGAGGCGCCCGAGGCGGCGTGGTCGCTTCTGGACGCGCTCGCGAGCGAGGGCGCCGCTGAGCGGGTCCGGACGATCGCGTGGGGACCGCACGTCTCGACCGACCTGCTGGCCGAGGCGGAGCGTCGTGGGGCGGCGACGATGACCCGCGGAGCGTTTCACGCCAAGCTCCCGAAGTTGCTGGTGGAGCTTTCGTCAGGGGACGACAAGGTCTAACATTGACCCGCCGGTCGGCGAGGGCGCGAGAGCCCTGCCGAGAGCAACGTCGCGAGCCGCCCCAAGAGCGGGGCAGGCGGCGGGGCCGGGAAACGGGCGCAGCGTCGGTGGTGGCCGACGGCAGGTGGAGCGCCAACCCGGAACGTCGCTGACGCGTCGGACGCTGACCATCCCTTACCGGCAGGATGGATCGGTGGCCCGATGGGTCGAACCTCTCTTGCTTCTCGAACACGTCAGAGGTTGGCAACGAGCACGGATCAGCGTGAACGCTGGGCGTGGTGTCCGACCCGATTCTCTTGCGTGAGCGCGTGGCGGAGCGGTGGTCACGAAAGGACCCGAGTAGATGATCGATGAGACGCTGATTGCTGAGCTTGGAATCGCAGACTCTGACATCGACGCCCTGTTGGGCGATCGCGCGAGCGATGAGGCGATGGAGTCGCTGATCGGTGACCAGGTCGCCGACCTCCAGACGGGCAAGCTGATCAAGGGCCGGGTGATCGTCTTCAGCGGCGACGATGTCGTCGTTGAGGTCGGCCTGAAGAGCGAAGGCCTGATCCCCAAGGAAGAGTTCGGCGAGATCGCGGAGCTGAAGGTCGGCGACACCGTCGACGTCCTCCTTGAGAACATGGAGGGCGAGGGCGGTCTGATCCAGCTCTCCAAGCGCAAGGCCGATCGCCAGCTCGCGTGGCAGCGCATCGTGGACACGAACCGCGAGGGTGACCCCGTCGAGGGCACCGTGATGCGGAAGATCAAGGGCGGCCTGCTCGTGGACATCGGCGTTCCCGTGTTCCTGCCTGCGAGCCAGGTCGACATCCGCCGCCCGCACGAGGTGGGCGACTTCATCGGGCGGAAGATCCGCGCCGAGATCCTCAAGATCGACACCGACCGTCGGAACATCGTCATCAGCCGTCGCAAGCTCATCGAGCACGAGCGTGACGAGGCGAAGCGTCGCCTGATGGAGACGGTCAAGGAAGGCGACGTCGTCACGGGCACGGTCAAGAACATCGCCGACTTCGGCGCGTTCGTGGACCTGGGCGGCATCGACGGCCTGCTGCACATCACGGACATGAGCTGGGGCCGGGTCAACCACCCGAGCGAGGTGGTCCGGATCGATCAGCGCGTCGAGGTGAAGGTCCTGAACATCGATCGGGACAAGGAGAAGATCGCCCTCGGCCTCAAGCAGCTCGAGGACAGCCCGTGGGAGGCGATCGAGGCGAAGTACCCCGAGGGCAGCCGCGTCAAGGGCGAGGTGGTCAACATCATGTCCTACGGCGTGTTCGTCAAGCTCGAGGACGGCGTCGAGGGTCTGGTGCACATCTCCGAGATGAGCTGGACGCGCCGCGTCAACCATCCTTCGGAGATGGTCGAGCAGGGCCAGGAGGTCGACGTCGTCGTCCTCTCGATCGACAAGAACAAGCAGGAGATCAGCCTCGGCATGAAGCAGACCGAGGTGAACCCCTGGGAACTCGTCACCGAGAAGTACCCGGTCGGCACCGTCATCGAGGGCGAGGTCCGCAATCTGGCCAACTACGGCGCGTTCGTCGAGATCGAGCCGGGAATCGACGGCCTGCTCCACATCTCGGACATGAGCTGGACCAAGAAGGTCACGCACCCGAACGAGCTCTACCAGAAGGGCGACAACGTCCGGTGCGTCGTGCTCGAGGTCGACCAGGACAAGCAGCGGATCAGCCTCGGCGTGAAGCAGCTCACCGAGGATCCGTGGGTCGAGGCGATCCCGGGCGCTTACCAGCCCGGCATGGTCGTCCGCGGTCATGTCACGAAGATCACGAACTTCGGTGTGTTCGTCGAGCTCGAGGACGACCTCGAGGGCCTGCTGCACATCTCCGAGCTGGCCGACCACAAGGTCGAGAACCCGCAGGACGTGGTCAAGAGCGGCGACGAGGTGGACGTGAAGATCCTTCGCGTCGACATCCACGACCGCAAGATCGGCCTGAGCCTCAAGCGCGCTCAGTGGGGCGGCGCGGGCAGCGCGGGCGACGGCGGTCAGGACTCGGGCTCCCGCTACGACTTCGGTGGCGGCGAGGCGCCGAAGCGCGGCGGCATGGACGACCACGGGTCCATGGGCACCGACAAGATCTCGTTCTGATGGTCAATTGAACGAAGGGGGGCGGAAACGCCCCCCTTTTCGTATTCGACGCGGCATCAGCCCGTACGAACGACGGGCGAGGTCACCGCCTCAACAGTGAGCGGTTCCCGCGTGTCGACGAAGACCGTCCGGACGGGTCGCGACGCGACGATGGCGCGGACGGCTTCGCGGGGCTGAGCGAACGGCGACGGACCCCGCGAACGCGGCGCGCGCCGGACGATGTGGGCCGTCGAGCGGCCCGATAACCTGTGAACCCGAACATGGCGCGCCTCCGCTTAGCAGAGGACCATGTAGCAGAGGACACAGAGGATGCCGACGCGTCGATGCACGCCGGTCAGCACGAGCAGGGGTTTGTGGGACATGAACGCCTCCAGTTCTCGAGTTGTGCCAGAACAGCTTCAACCCGGGCGCCCCGGCCCGAAACGCCGTTTGCGGGCTGCTAGCGGGGGCGCCAAACGAGGCGTGTTGTTTCAGGGCATCACCGCGGCGTTGCTCGGCCTCATCGCGGTGACGGTCGCGCCGGTTGCGCGGGCGGGGCAGGAGATCCCGGAAGACGAGCTTCCTGTGCCCGTGATGCCCACACCCGAGCTGATCGCGCCCCCGCCGCCGGCGGCGGTGATCGCGGCGTTCGAGGCGATCGAAGCGGCTGTGCGCACAGGGGAGGTTGAGAAGCTCGATGACGCGGAGTTGCCTGCGGCGACGGTGGCGTCGGTCACGTTCAGGCGACTTGGCTCGGTGATGGCGAGTTCAACGGCCATCGCCACGCCCAATAAGCCTGAGGACGACACGCTGCGCCGGGCGTTCGCCGAGGCGTGGGAGCGAGCGGAACGCTTCGCGCCGAGGCACGGCGACGCGCTTGACGAGGCGAGGCTGCAGGCGTTCCGGGACGAGATCGCGATCGAGATCGAAGTCTCCGGGGCGTTTGTGCCGCTGCTCGACGCGGACTTCATCCTCGACCCGACCGATCCGCTTCGCCTGCCCACCCCCCCACTGAATCCAGGGCACGAGGGGTTTGCCGCGCGGCTCGGGCGGTTCGTCTCGGCTGTCACGCCTGGTCAGATGCTCCGCGACGGGGTGAGCGCCCGTCAGGCGATGACGCGGTCGGTGGGCCAGGTCTCAGACGATCCAAAGGCCGGGCTGGAACCGCTCGCGACGCTCCGGCTCCGGGCGGTTGAGTTGTTCAAGTTCGAGGTGGCCCACATCGCGCAGCGGGAGGCGGGCGGGCCGCCGAGGTTCCTGTCGCGAGGCGGGGCGATCGAGTCGCTGTCGAGCGTCAGCGGCGTCCCGGCGTTGGTGGCGCTCTCGAACGGGATCATCAGCCAGATCGAGACTCGGATGTGGCCCGGCGTCGAGCCGTACGGGCTCCGGGGCGACTACGACCCGATCCTCGACAGCCACGATCCACGGGTTGCGCCGCCGTTCGAGCAAGGGCTCGTCGCGGCGGCGCTGTTGATGGCATCGGAAGCGCCGTACCTCGGCGATGAGATTAGCGACCGCGCCAAGCGGCTTGCGATGCGGATCGTCGATGGGCTCGGGGAGATCGACGAAGAGGCCGAGGACGACCCCGCCGAGACGCCGATCGACGCCGCGGCGACGGCCTGGGCGATCGGGCTGGTCGATCCGCAGGAACGGCGAGAGAGCGTCGATTCGCTCCTCGAGCGATGCGTGGATCGGACACGGGAGGCGTTCGATCCGGCGGAAGGGTTTGTCGACGACGTCCCGGTCGGGGCACGAGGGCTGCTTGCGCTCGCGTTGGTCGTCAACGCTGACGACGACGCCGAACTGACCTTCGCGGAGCGGGCGGTGCGTGCTGCGTTTGAGGGGTCGCGGGGCGCAAAGCTCGTCTCGCAGATGCCGTTTCTGTTCTGGGCGGAGCAGCGTCTCGCCGCGAATCGCGGGATCGAGACCCTGCCCTCCGCGGTTGCGCTGCGTGAGATGCGCGATCGGGCGCTGACGTTCCAGCTTCGCAGCGACGACGTCGATCCGCGGGACGAGGACCTGATCGGGGGGATCGTGTTGCTGACGGGGCGGGATCCGCTGCCGACGAGTCAGGGGCTGCGTCCGATTGCGGCATTGGCCTCGATGCTGGGCGATCCGTCGCTCACGCCGCGGGACGACCCGAGCCGCGGGGAACTGACCATCAAACAGCTCATGGCGACGCGGTTTCTGGGCCAGCTCGCTGCGAGCGAGGCGGAGTCGTACATGTACCGTCGCCCCGCGAAGGCCCGTTACGGGGTGCGGGCGGCGCCGTGGGACCAATCGATGCCGAACGAGGCGGCGGCGCTGGGTCTGATGACGCTTTCAGAGACGCTGAAGGCCTTCGATAACGGCGGCGGACGGCGTTAGAGAGGCGTCGCGCTTCCTACTATTCGCGACGCGCCGGAGGGGGCGGAGCCCAGCGCTCCCGACGCTTCCGAGGCTCAGAGACACGCGGAGACAGGCATGGACGATGTGACGCCGCCGGATAGCGGGGCGAACGAGAGTGGCGCAGCGGGATCCGGCGACAATGGCGCCGGGCGGATCATCGACCTCAAGATCGAGACCGAGCTCCAGGACAGCTACCTCACCTACGCGATGAGCACGATCATGGACCGGGCGCTGCCCGACGTCCGTGACGGCCTGAAGCCCTCGCAGCGGCGCATCCTGGTCGCGATGCACGACCTGAAGCTTCGCCCCGGAAAGAAGCATCTGAAGTGCGCCAAGATCTGCGGCGACACGTCGGGCAACTACCACCCGCACGGCGAGAGCGTGATCTACCCCACCCTGGTGGGCATGGCGCAGTCGTGGAAGATGCGCGTCCCGCTGGTCGACCCTCAGGGCAACTTCGGCTCGATCGACGGCGACCCGCCCGCGGCCATGCGGTACACCGAGGCGAGGATGCACGTCGCGGCGACGGATCTGCTCGAGGACATCGAGCTCGACACGGTCGATCGGCAGCCGAACTACGACGACCGACTGACCGAGCCGGTGGTGCTGCCTGGCAAGTTCCCGAACCTGCTGATCAACGGCGGCATGGGTATCGCCGTCGGTATGGCGACGAGCCTGCCCCCCCACAACCCCGCGGAGATCCTCGACGCGATCGTGCGGGTCGTGGACAACCCGGACATCTCCACGCTCGAGCTGATGGCCGACGATCGCGATGAGGACGGGAACGTCGTCCGCCTCGGCGTGAAGGGCCCCGACTTCCCGACGGGCGGCGTGATCCTGGGACGCAAGGGCATCGTCGACGCGTACGAGTCGGGCCGTGGACGCGTGACGGTGCGCGGCGAGTGCCATGTCGAGGACATGGGCAAGAGCGGGCGCCAGCAGCTCGTGATCGATTCGATCCCCTACTCGCTCGTGCAGAACACGCTCGTCGAGAAGATCGTCGACGCGGTGAAGGATGACCGGATCAAGGAGATCTCGGACGTCCGGAACGAATCGGGTCGGAGTGCGCAGACGCGGATCGTGGTCGAGCTCAAGAAGGGCGCGGACCCCGCGGTCATCGAGAACCAGCTATTCCAGCACACGCCGTTGCAGCAGACGTTCAGTATCATCAACATCGGTCTGGTGAACCGCCAGCCGCGGACGCTCGGGCTCAAGCAGCTCATCGAGCGGTACATCGATCACCGGGTGGTGGTGATCCGTCGTCGGACTGAGCACCTGCTCCGCGAGGCGAAGAAGCGCGCCCACGTACTCGAGGGCATGATCTACGCGGTCACCGACATCGACGAGGTGATCAAGCTGATCCGCTCGAGCCGCACCCGTGAGGAGGCGATCGCGAAGCTGATGGAACGGCGGTACCGGATCGCGAGCGATCACCCGGCGTACGCGATGCTCCCGGCGCGGCTCACCGATCGCCTCGCGAAGGCCGAAGCCCTCGGCGGCGTGGCGCTGACGCGCGTGCAGGCCGAGACGATCGGCTCGATGCGGCTGATTCAGCTCGTCGGGCTCGAGATCGAGCGGCTCGTGAAGGAATACAACGAGGTCACGAGCAACATCGAGGACTACGAGGACATCCTTGCGACGCCCGCGCGAGTCGCGCAGATGATCAAGGACGACTGCGACGAGATGAAGTCGCGCTACGGCGCGGGCTACGGCAAGGGGACCGACGACAAGCGCGGGGGCCCGGGCGATCGGCGCACGCGGATCGACGAGGCGGCGGGCGACATCGATATCGAGGCCCTGATCCGCGAAGAGGACATGGTCGTCACGATCACGCGGGGCGGGTACGTCAAGCGCGTGGCGGCGAGCACGTACGAGGCGCAGGGGCGTGGCGGCAAGGGCATCCGCGGGGCCGACGCCAAGAGCGGCGAGGACGTGATCACGAACCTGTTCGTGGCGAGCACCCACGCGGACCTGCTCTGCTTCACGGACACGGGCCGCGTGTTCAAGCTCAAGGTCTACGAGCTTCCGGAGATGAGCCGGACGAGCCGCGGGCGGTCGATCCAGAACTTCCTCCAGCTCCGCGATGGCGAGAAGACGTGGGCGTACCTCGCGGTCGATGACTTCGAGAGCGGGTCGAAGACGCTCACCTTCGTGAGCCGCGGCGGCATCGTGAAGCGGACGCCCCTGAAGGCGTACGCGAACGTGAACAAATCGGGCCTGATCGCCGTGGGGCTCAAGGAGGGCGACGAGCTCTTCGATGTGCTCCTGACGAACGGGACCGACGACGTGATGCTCGTCGCGGACACGGGCATGGCGATCCGCTTCAACGAGGCGGACGCCCGCGACATGGGCCGCTCGGCGGCGGGCGTGAAGGGTGTTGACCTGCCCGATGACGCCCGTGTGATCGGCGCGATTGCCATCCCGATGGAGGCCGACGCGGACGGGGACCTCATGACCTCCGCCGCGGCGACCGAGGCGGGGCTGAGCCTGCTCACGGTGACGGAGAACGGCTACGGCAAGCGGACGCCCGTGGACGAGTACCGCGTACAGCCCGAGACGGGCAAGCCGCGGAGCCAGACCCGCGGCGGCAAGGGTCGGACCGACATCCGCGTCAACCCGCGGAACGGCAAGCCGGTGACCGCGATCGGGGTCTACGACACCGACGACATCGTGGTCGTGACGCAGAATGGCCAACTCGTGCGGATGGCGGCGGACTCGATCAGCCGGTACGGACGGGGCGCCCAGGGCGTGCGTGTGGTGTCGATCAACGAGGGCGACAAGCTCGTGACCGTGGCCCGCGTGGTGGAAGACACCGATTCTGGTGATTCCGATGCTCCGACCGACTCCCCTGCCTCGGAGTGATGTGCTAATCTGTGACACCTATGGCGATCGACTGGGCGGACAACATTGTGCTGGCGCAGCTCAGCGACGAGCCGAGCCTCTCCGAGGAGCTTGCGACGCTGTGCGATCGCCTCGACGCCGCGGCGGAGGACGAGGAGCAGCCCGTGCCGCACCTCGTGCTCGATTTCTCGGCGGTAAGCTACATCAACAGCTCGAACATCGCCCAGCTCCTTCGCCTGAGCAAGCGCTTGACCGAGCTGAAGCGCGGTCTGCGGCTCTGCACGCTCTCGGACGAGGTCTGGAGCGTGATGATGGTGACGGGGCTCGACAAGGTCTTCCGCTTCGCCCCCGACACCATGACGGCCCTCGCGAGCATTCAGATCGAGGAGCCGGGCGACATGGGCGAGGCGGAGATGGACCCCGCCGAGTACGACGACGCGGACGCTGACGCCTGATCGTGGCGCCCTGTCCGATACGTCGCAGCCTGCGGGACGTTCGGCGGTATCAGCACAGACCATGACCTCGCTCGCTCCCACCACCAGCCCATCGAACCCGACCGCGGAGGGTCCGGAAGTCGTTGTTGAGCTTCGCGGGGTTCGGAAGACGTATTACAAGCCAGACGGATCGGTCATGGTGGAGGCGCTTCGGGGCCTCGATCTCGCGATCCGGCGTGGCGAGTACGTCGCGATCATGGGTTCATCGGGCTCGGGCAAGAGCACGCTGATGAACATCCTGGGATGCCTCGATAAGCCGTCGGAGGGCGAGTATCGCCTCGATGGGACCCCGGCAAACGACCTGAGCGATGAGGATCTGAGCCGGTTCCGGGGGCGGCGGATCGGGTTCGTGTTCCAAGCGTTCAACCTGATCCCGCAGTTGACGGTCGAGGAGAATGTCGCGGCGCCGCTGTTCTACCAGGGCATCAAGCCCGCGGAACGGCGGGAGCGGTCGATCGAGTCGCTCTCGCTGGTCGGGCTTGGCGACCGGCTCGGGCACCGTCCGCGTGAGCTCTCGGGCGGTCAGCAGCAGCGTGTCGCGATCGCGCGGGCGCTCGTGACGAACCCGGTCATCCTTATGGCTGACGAGCCGACGGGAAACCTCGACAGCACCACGGGCGAGGCGATCCTTCAGCTCTTTGAGAAGCTCCACGCGGACGGCATGACGATCATCATGGTGACCCACGACGATTCGGTCGCGGATCGCTGCGAGCGGATTGTGCGGCTGCGCGACGGCGTCGTCGAGCGCGATGAGATCCTGCGGAGTCGGCGGACGAGCTGACCGCACGCTCAGGCGGCGATGGTGTCGGCGTCGGGGTCGGCTGCGCGGAGCGGGAGTCGGATGACGAAGGTCGTGCCGTGATCGGGCTCGACCTCGAAGTCGAGCGATCCGCCGTGCTTGTTGACGATGACGTCGCGGCTGATCGAGAGCCCTTGGCCGGTTCCCTTGCCGACGGCCTTGGTGGTGAAGAACGGGTCGAAGATCTTCGCGCGGGCCGAGGGCGGGATGCCGCCGCCGTTGTCGGCGATCTCGATCACCGCTTCTCCCCCTTCGAGCCTGGTGGAGATCTCGATACGCCCCTTCTCGGCCTTGCCGGCGAACCGCTCTTCGATCGCGTCGGCAGCGTTGACGATGAGGTTCAGGACGACCTGGTTGAACTCGCCCCGCATGCACTTGACCTGCGGCAGGTCTGGATCGAGGGCGAGATCGAGGTCTGCGACGTATTTCCAGCGGTTGCTGCAGATGGTCACCGTGGCCTGGATCGCGGAGTTGAGGTCGGTGAGTTCGGTCGAAGCGGAGCCGGGGTGCGAGAAGTCCTTCATCGCGCTGACGATGTGCGCGACGCGGTCGATGCCCTCAATCGAGTGCGCGATCGCGTTGGGGATCTCCTCCATCAGGAAGTCGATATCGAGTTCGTCGAGGATCGCTCGCATCTCGTCGCTGCGTTCCTGCCAGGTCTTGGGCTCGCTGGCGGTATCGAGTAGTGAGCGGTACGTCTCGATAGCGCGTGTCAGGCCCGCGAACTCCTGCTGGAGGAACCGGGTGTTGTCGCCGACGTACTGGGCAGGGGTGTTGATCTCGTGGGCGATGCCCGCGGCGAGTTGTCCGATCGACTCGAGCTTCATCGACTGGTAGAGCCTGTCCTCGAGCGCCTTCCGGTCGGTCATGTCGATGAAGCCGCAGAGGACGCCGTAGATGCTGCCGTCCGAGTATCGGAGCGGGAGCTTGGAGACGTGGAGCGTGGCGTGGGACCCGTCGGCGAGCTCGATCTCGCACTCTTCGTGGATCTTCGTGACGTCTTCCTCGAGGATCTGAGCGTCCTCGGCGAAGAGGGCTTCGAGGTCGCCTGTAAGGTGAACGAGACGGCCGATGTCCTCGCCGATGAGGTCATCCGGCTCGCCGACGCCGATCCATTGGGCGAATGCACGGTTGCAGCCGGTGAATACGAGGTCAGCGCTCCGCCAGTACACCTGAAAGGGGATCGCCGAGAGAACCGCTTCGAGCACGGCCCGCTCGTCGCGGAGGCGTCGTTCGCTGAGATCGACGGCGTTTGCCATGCCGGCGAACGATCGGGACAGGTCGCCGATCTCGTCGGTCGACGTCTCGACGCCGACGGAACCCCGCTCGCCACGGCTGTGCGCCTCGGCGTGCTTCGCGAGGCGTCGGATGCGTCGTGTCATGCTCTGCGCCAGGAAGACCGCCACGCCCGACGCGAGAACGGCGAGGCCTGCCGCGATGATCAAGATCTCGGTCTGGAGGGCTCGGATTCCCGCGAAGGCGATCTGCTCGTCCCACAGCACCAGTGTTGACCATCTGGTCTGCGAGTGATCCCCGGCGGTCCGCGCGAATCCGAACATGCCGCCCCGCTTGGTCGCGTCTTCGCTGTCGTCGCCGGATGACCTCGAGGTGTTGTCGTCGAGCCACCAGGCGAAGTGGAGGCTCTTCGGCGGTAGACCGGGAGGGTCGGTGGCGAATATCAGCGATCCGTCAGCGTCGAGCAGCGCGATCGATACCACGGCTTCGTTGCCGAGCACGTTCTTTCGATCGTGGATGATCTCGATGATGGATCCGAGGCTCAGCACGACCTTTACGACACCCGCGAGCTGACCCGCGTCGTCGTCGATCCGGGTGACGAGGTCGACCGAGTAGACGCCCGCGCTCTCGTCGACCTTTGGGTCGCCCACGTAGAAGCCGTCGCGGACCGCACGCGTCCACCAGGTCTCGTCCGCCTGGTAGTAGTCGCTGGTCATCCCAGACTGGGCGATGCTTGCGCCATACGCGTTGGTGACGATCACCTCACCGTAGCGAGCGAGGCCGTTCTCGGTGAGGCGCGACTCGACGTGCGCCGCGAGGTCGTGGGCGAGCGACGATTCGAACAGTTCGGCTCGAAGAGCGTCAGAGGGTCCGTCGTCCTTCCAGCGCAGATCGATCTCCCGAACACGCTTGCCGTATCCGGGCTCGGCCGCTCGTTCGTTCGCGGCGCGGAGCGCGTCCTGGACCGCCGAACTCCGTGAGATCGCCCGCCACTCCTCGATCGGGCCGGCCACGGCGCGCTCGATGTCGTAAGCAAGCATGCGGCTCGCCGATGCCGCGGACTGCATCTCGTGCTCGGTCATGGTCCGACGCGACTGCTCGACGGCGTAGATCGCGATGACGACAAGCCCCAGAAGAGGCGGCGCGATCAGGCCGAGCAGCTTGCCCTGTATCCGCATGCGAGAGAACCTCTGAGAGCGGTCGCGGAACAGCGAGGGAATCAACCCACGACCGTGCTGCGACTTCGACCCGATCGCCGCCGCACTTCGACGCGTGAGGAAGATCCGCTGCGGGTCTCGGCCAGCTCCTCCCCGATCCGGATGAGCGGCGCGAGACGATCCCTGAAAGAGGACCGCTCGAAGTCGGGGGGCGTCATCGGCGGCCAGCGAGCAGCGCCGTCGCTTCCTAGGCTCCGTCAGAGGGCACAGACTTGGCGAAACGCGTACTGCACGACCGCTACTTCAAGCAGGCCAAACGCGAGGGCTACCTCGCCCGCTCGGCGTACAAGCTGATCGAACTCGACGACCGGCGGCACGTGATCCGCGATGGCGACTGGGTCTTGGATCTCGGCTGCTCCCCCGGATCGTGGTTGCAGGTCGCGTCGGAGCGTGTGGGCCCGGACGGGCTGGTGGTCGGGATCGATCTCAAGCCGACTTCCCCCGGGCTGCCGCGGTCGATCCGGACCGTCATCGGCGACTTCACCGAAACCGGAGCCAACGAACTGCTGCCCGGTCCGAACGAACGGTTCGACGTGGTCCTGAGCGACATGGCTCCGAACACGAGCGGGCACGGGGATCACTTCCGGAGCGTTCGGCTGTGTGAGACGATCGTCGATCGGCTGGATGAGTTCCTCGCTCCCGGGGGACGGATCTTGATGAAGGTGTTCGACGGCGAGGCGCTGGCCGACCTCATCAAGCGGTGTAAGGGCTGCTTCGCGGACGTGAGCGTGCTGAAGCCCAAGGCGAGCCGCGATGTGAGCGTCGAGACGTTCATCATCGGGCTCGGCTACCGACCTGGTCGCGATCGACACCGCCGCGACGATCTGCGGCGCCCGAGGGGCGGACCGCCCGCGCCGGTCGAGGGCTGGTCGTCATGACCTTCCTCGCGCCGATTGCGGGCCTGTTCGCCGCGATCGGCGGGGCCGGTCTGGTCACCCTGCTCTACTTCCTGAAGCTCCGCCGACGACCGGTGCGCGTCAGCTCGGTGATGTTCTGGGACCAGACGACCCGCGACCTTCAGGTCAACGTTCCGTTCAGGATCATCCGCCCCTCGTGGCTTCTGCTCCTGCATCTGCTTGCGGTGCTGCTCATCGCGGCGGCGATCGGACGGCCGGCGATCACGATCGATGCGCCGCCGGGGGACGAACTGGTCATCGTGATCGACACTTCGGCGTCGATGTCCGCCACCGACGGTGAGAACGGGCGTTCGCGGCTCGAGCAGGCGAAAGAAGAGGCGATCGAGTTGATCGGGAGGGCGGCGACGCGGTCCGATCCGCCGAGGTACACGGTCATCGCGTCCGCTTCGGCGCCGACGGTCGTGGCGCGAGCGGTCGGGTTACGCCGAGACGCGGAGCGGGCGGTGGCGTCGATCGAGCCGACCGACGAGCCCGGTGATCCGAGTGAAACATTTGCGTTGATCCGCGATCTGCTCGCGAACGGCGGCGACGAAGGCGCGGACGCCCCGTCGGCGTCGCTCAGCTATTTCTCCGACGGCGCCGACGCCAGTGAATCACTGCCCAGGCCACCTCGGGCGCGGGTCATCCACCGCGTGATCCCCTCGCCCGGTGGAATCGCGGGAACGAACGTCGGCGTCACGGCGATCGCCGCGACCCGCGACTACAAACAGCCCGAGATCGTTCGCCTCTTTGCGCGGGTCGAAAGCAACGCGACCCGAGAAACGGCGACCCGCCTCACGGTGAGCGTCGACGGTCGGGAGATCGGCGTGCACAGCGTCCGGATCCCAGCTTCGGACGACAGCGGATCGGGTGAGGCGGTGTGGACGGGTTCGCTCGAGAACACGGTCGGCGGCGTCATCACGCTGACGCTTGGCCGCGAGGATGCTCTTCTCGCGGACAACTCGGCGTCGATCTCCATCGGTTCGGCGATTCGCCCCAGCGTTCTGGTCATCGCCGAACGGGACGCGGATGGCGTGGTGTCGCCGAATCCGTTTCTCATCGACGTGCTCGACGCCCTGCGCCTCGGTCGTGTCGCGATCGAGGGACCGGAGCGAGCGGTGACGAGCGGTGCGTACGACCTGGTCATCTTCGACGGTGTTACGCCATCATCGATGCCGACGGCCCCCTCGATCTCGTTCGGCGCCACGCTTCCCGGATTGCGGGGGACTAACGAGGCGTCTCCGTCCGACGTTGTCGTCTTCGGCGGCGCGGAGCCCGTCTTGTCGTGGAACAGCCGCGACCCGCTCCTTCGCGATGTCTCGCTCGGAGAGGCGCTGGTCGCGGCTTCGGTCCCGCTTCCGGAGGCCGAAGCGATCACGGGGCTTCGATCGCCGCGCGTGGTCGCGCGCGGGACCCGGGGTCCGCTGGTCATCGCGTCCGGCGGGGCGACACCTCGTGTCATCGTGGGCTTCCCGCTCCGATCGACCAACTGGACCCTCGACGTTGGTTTCCCGATCTTCCTCGCTCGCGCCGTTGAGACGCTGACCGCCTCGAGCCGCGGGCCGACCGAGGGCGTGGCATGGACCACGGGCGGAGTCGTGAGCGTTGACGCCCGGCGGCCGTGGACGTCAGCGTCGACCTCGCTCGACGGCCCGAGCGGAGGCCGCGATATCTCGGTGGTGGCCGGCGAGCGAACGGCGCGGTTTGACGCTCCGAGCGGCGTGGGCGTCTACACACTTCGAGCGGGCGACGATCGCATCGCGGTTCCGATCAACCTCACAGATTCGGGCGAGACGTCGCTTCGGATCGCCGAGACACCGATCTTCGGAAGTCTGGCGCTGACGGAGAACGGGGAAGTCAGCGGCATGGAAGCGTCGCGCCGGGAGCTCTGGTCGTGGTTCGTGCTCGCCTCGATCGCGGTGCTCAGCGTTGACTGGCTGCTCTATGGCCTGCTGATGCGCGTGTGATCGCCCTGCTACCGACCGCTGTCGTCGAGTGAGCCCCACTGCGAGAGATCGATCCAGGCCCGACCGGGCTCGTCCTGCCACGGGAGCATCGGACGGGGCCAGGCGTATCGCTGACCGCCCGTCGTCCGCGTGAGGCCGATCCGTGTGCGATCCGGCTCATCGAGGGCCCACGCCGGGAGTTCGACGACCACCAGCCACGACCCGGCGGACCGTGCCGCGGGGGTGTAGGCCGCCAGCCTGCCGCGCGCGTCAAACCCATCAAGCGCTTCGATGGCGCCGTTCGACGACACACGGAACGCGAGCGAACTCGCGCCGCGGGGGCCGAGCCATATCTCAACGCCGTCGTCCTCAGCGCGGACGGTGGCGTCCCGAGGACACTCGATCGTCAGCGCCCAGACCTCGGCGCCGCGTCGATTGCCGCGCCCGTCGGGCATCGATCGGCGTTCAATGCGCGCGGCAAGGTTTGTCGTGGGAGTGGTGGCTGCGCGGTCGGGGCTGGAGGCGCGTCGCCACCACGAACGCATGTCGTCATCTCGCTCGGGCAATCCGAGGCGGAGACCGGGCGGTCTCGCGGGAGCGGCGCCACTGACATATCCACGCGAACCGCCCCACGGTCCGACGCTTACCGAGACCGGCTCGAGCGAAGCACGCGTTGATGCGCGTCGGATCTCCGGGCGTAGCACGCGAGAAGACCGTCCCTCGACGGGCGCGACGGCCTCCGAGAGCGTCGCGCCGCTTGCGGCGGTCGCGAGCGCCGCCTCGGGCACACGCTGGGTCACGCCGACCGCGGGGCCCGATCGGGCGGCGTCATCGATCACCCACCCCGCGGCGGACGGGATGACGTCGAGCCATGCCGTGACGATCTCCCGGACGTCGCGATCGCTCAGCGATGGGTCGAGCAGCACCTGAAGGAGACGGTCGGCGTCCTCGTCGTCCGCGGGCCAGAGCGGAACGACACGGGTCGCGTCGGAGCTGTCGGCCTCAGGCAGTTGCACGGCTCCCGCGAGCGACGAGCGGACGCGAACCGACAGCGTGACATCGACGCGCCACAGCCGGAGGAGCGCGGCCTGCCATCGCGCGATCGAAAGCTCGCCGAGATCACGGGTGAAGCGGGTCGCGTCATCGGTCGGCGCGGCGTCGGCGTCCAATGCATCGATCCGCACCGGGCGGAGGGCAGGACCATCGCCGGGCGTCGGGGCGAGACCGCCGAGCGCGAGCACTACGCGCCACGAGGTGGTCGGCGACTTGGCGGCGGGTCGCAAAAGCTCAAGGAATGACTCGTCTCGTCGCCAGGCGGAGGGAAGGGGGCTAACCCATGGGCCGTCCTCCGCTCGCTCGACCCTCGCGTTGAGATCGATGCCTGCGGCTTCTGCCGCGATGGCCGCGGATTCGACGGTCCTCGTCTGCACTCGTCGCCCGTCTACCTCGATCCGAGCCACCTCAGCGTCGACGTCGTCGAGGACGAGTATCCAGTCTGCGCCGACGCCGGCGGCGTTCCGCTCGCCCCGTCCGGGCGCCACCAGGCGGCCCACGCCCATCGGCCTCAGCCACGATTCAGGGCCGATCGTGGGTGTTCTCTCTGGCTCGAATCGAAACAGTCGCCCCTCGATCCGACGCTGATCTCCTGATCGATTCTGGAGCGTGACCTCGACCGACTCATCGGCCTCGGTCTTCTCATCAACCGTGACATCGATGAAGACGGGTTCGCCCTCGACGACGTCCACGCGATCAACGCGTGGGCGGACGTCGGCCGTCGCGGCGGCGGCGGTCGCGCATAGCGCCAAGGCCGCCCGCCACAGCGTCGATGGATGATGCAGATTCACCTCGGTTGGCACGCTCGTCCTCGTCTGGCGCGTGTATCGGCTTCAGGCCCTTTGTCGGAGCCCGTGGGGGTGGGTCACTCCGGTCCGTTGCGGACCGCCGCGCGGTTCGCTTTGGTTCCGAATCGGCGGTTATCCGTTCGACGCGGTCGCGGTCGAGCCCACCTCCCGCGGCAACGTCTCGGCAATGTTCCGGATCACGTCGTCCGCTGAGACGCCCTCCGCCTCAGCCTCGAAGTTCATGATCAGCCTGTGTCGCAGCGCGGGGAGGGCCACTTTCTTCACGTCGTCAATGCTCAGAGCCGCACGACCGTCGAGCAACGCGAGCACCTTGCCACCCAGCGTGAGCGCCTGCGCTGCGCGGGGGCTGGCGCCGACGCGGACGTATTGGTTGACCATCGGCGTCGAGAACCGCCCGTCGCTGTCGCGCCCCTTCGGGTGGGTCGCGAGGACCAGCCGGACCGCGTAGTCGGTCACGTGGGGCGCCGAGACCACGCGTCGCACGAGCCGCTGGTGTTCGATGATGCGGGCGCCGTCGATCACGGCGCTCACCTGGCTTTCGGTTCCCGATGTCGTGCGCGCGAGGATCTCGTGCATGTCCTCCCGTGTGGCATAGCCGACGAGCAGCTTGAAGAGGAAGCGGTCGAGCTGGGCTTCGGGGAGGGGATAGGTCCCCTCCTGCTCGAGCGGGTTCTGGGTCGCCATCACGAAGAACGGATCGGGCAGGCGCCTGGTCTCGCCCTGGGCTGTGACAGCCCGTTCCTGCATGGCCTCGAGCAACGCGGACTGCGTCTTCGGCGTCGCGCGGTTGATTTCGTCGGCGAGGACCATCTGGTGAAACACCGGCCCCGGCTGGAAGCGGAACTCACGGCTAGTCCGCCCGTGCTCGCCCTCGACCTCGACGACCACGGTCGTGCCCACGATGTCCGCAGGCATCAGATCGGGCGTGAACTGGATCCGCCCGAACTCGAGGCGGAGGGCTTGTGCAAGGGAGCGGATCAGCAGCGTCTTCCCGATACCGGGGACACCCTCGAGCAAAGCGTGGCCGCCCGCGAAGAGGCAGATCAGGACGCTGTCGACAATCTGCCGCTGGCCGACGACCGCCCGTCCGATCTGTTCGCGGAGCGCCGCAAAGTCCTGACGGAACCGCTCCGCGGCGGCCTGCACCGCTTCGGGCGTATCCAAAGGCGTCCCCGACGCGTCTGCGCCGCCCACGTTCTCGGTTCCGTCCGTATCCATCGTCACAGAGGGTAGTGAGGGTCGTGCGGGTCGTGCGGGGTCGAGACCCGATTCGTCGGCTCGGGCGGCTGGCGGGCGGAGGCGACGAATCGCATCTCCTCACCTGGTGTCCGGCGCCGGGACTGGCCCGCTTCGCGGACGACCCGATCGAGGGAGCTCTCGCTTGGTCACGCCACGATTCAACGCCGCGACGGAACAGGCGACCAACGCCCTGTACCGAGCCCAGGCCTTGACGTTCCGCGCAAGCGAGCGGCTGGCGACGGGGCAGAGGATCAACCGCGGCGCCGACGGGCCGGCGGATCTGATATCGGTCGTCAATCTCGATAAGCAGCTCGCTGTGCTCGAGGCCGAGACGCGTTCGCTCGAACGGGCCGACGCTGTCGTCTCGACCGCCGACGCTGCGCTCGCCGAGGTCTCGGGTCTGACAGCCGAGGCGCACGCGCTCGCGATCGCGTCGGCGAACACGGGCGCGTTGTCCGACGCGGAACGGGCGGCGAACCAGATCGAGCTCGACTCGATCGCCCAATCGATCGACCGCGTGGCGCAGACCACCTCGTTCAACGGGCGGCGCCTGTTCTCGGGCGAGGTTACCGCGCGCACGGGCTCGACCGCGGCCGACGCCTCGCTGACGATCGATCGCGTGACGCTCTCAAGGCTCGGCGACACGACGTTCGCGGACGGCGACCACGGCTTCTCGAGCCTGGCGACGGGCCGGGCGTTGGCCGTCGACGGGGACCGCCCGGGAGACGCTGCGACCGTCGCGTCGAACGCGAGCGAACAGGTCGCGACGCTGCGCGGAAGCCTCGGCGCTTTCCAGCGGAACGCGATCCACTCGACGCTCCGCAGCAAGCAGGAGCAGATCGTGCAGACCGCCTCCGCGCGGTCGCTGATCGGCGACACGGACTTCGCGAAGGCCACCGCCGAGCGAAACCGCGGCGAGACGCTCTACCGCGCCGCCGCGTTCGCCACGCTCGCGGGGCAGACGAACCAAGGGCGGGCGCTCCAGCTGCTCTCGGGCTGAGCACCGCCGACAGGCGACCGGCGTCGGGCCGAGAGGCTCGGCGGCCGAGTCAGGCATCCCTTCCTTCGCGCCCCACCCCGGCGAACGTACGCCGGGGTGTGGGTTTTTGGGAAGCGACGGAGCGACAGAGCGACGAAGCGACGAAGGGCCTAGAAATCGCACAACGTCGACCTTTCGGCCCCCTCCGTCGCCACGTCGCTCTGTCGCTCCCTCGCTTCTTAGCCCTCTATCCTCCCCCCATGCCCTCCGACCCATGGGACACGCCCGCGATGCGGCAGTTCAAGGCCTTCAAGGCCCAGCAGCCGGGGTGCGTGCTGTTCTTTCGGATGGGGGACTTCTACGAGCTGTTCGGCGAGGACGCCGAGACCGTCGCTCCGGCTCTCGGGCTCGCGATCACGAGCCGTGGGAACGGGATCGCGGTCGCGGGGGTGCCCCATCACCAGCGGGATCGGTACCTCCAGAAGGCGGTCGACGCGGGGTTCCGGATCGCGGTCGTCGACCAGATCCAGGATCCGAAGGACGCGAAGGGCGTCGTCGATCGGGCGATCACGCAGGTCGTCAGTCCTGGGACGCTCGTCGACGAGTCGCTGCTCGACGACGACGCGATCTGCGCCGTGGCGTCGGTCGCGTTCGACGCCGGGGGCGCCCACGCGGCCATCGCCGACCTCTCCACGGGCGCCTTCTCGCTCTGGTCGGGGCGGGCGGATACGGTCGGCGACGAACTCCTTCGCTCGGGCGTCCGTGAGATCCTCTACGCCGATGACGATGGGGATGGCGACGCCCCGCCCGCGGTCGCGCAGCTCAACCTCGCGACGACCGCGCGGCCGGCGTGGCACTTCCGCGACACCGACGCGCTCGAGGAGTTGAAGCGTCACTACGCCGTCGCGACGCTCGGGGGGTTCGGTGTCGCCGATGACGACCCCGCGATCGGATGCGCGGCGGCGATCGTGCGGTACCTCCGCGAGACGCAGGCGATCGACAAGCAGCAGAGCGGGGCGACGAGCGGGAGCGAGTTCCAGCGTCTCCGCGCGACGCTCGCGCACCTCCGCCCACCGCGCCGGGAGGACGCGTCGAACGTGTGTGTGCTGGACACGGTGAGCCTTCGGGCCCTGGAGGTCGACACGACGCTCCGCGTCGAGCCGGGCGGGAACGGACTGCGGGGGTCGCTCCGAGGGATCTTTCTCGACGCGGCGACCGGCCCGCGACGCCTGATGCGAACGCCCATGGGCAAGCGATTGATCCGAGGATGGCTCTGCAGACCGTTGCGCTCCGCCGACGCGATTCTGGCCCGCCAGCGGGTCGTCGCGACGCTCGTTGAGGATCGACGCCTCGCTGGCGAGATCGGCGATGTGCTCGAGGGGACGGTGGACATTGAGCGGATCGCGGCGCGCGTCGCGCTCGGTCGCCCAACGCCGCGCGACGTCGTTGGGCTTGGTCGGACGCTGACGAAGCTCGCCGAGTTGACCGCGGTCACGGCTGGAACCGGCGGGCTGGCGGCGCAACATGATCGGCTCGAATCTCTCGGCGACGACCTGGCGCCGCTGGCGGATCGGATCGATTCGACCTGCGTCGAGGCGCCGCCCCCCCACCTCCGCTCGGGCGGGTTGTTTCGCGACGGGATCGACGCGGAACTCGACGAGGCGAGGGGCCTTCAGACCAACGCGGGGGAGTGGCTGAGCCGCTACCAGGCGGAGCTCATCGAACGGCACGACCTCCCGAGCCTGAAGGTCGGGTTCAACAAGGTCTTCGGGTATTACATCGAGCTGCCCGCGGCGCAGGCGAAGCGGGCGCCGGACGTGTTCAGCCGCAAGCAGACGCTGAAGAACGCCGAGCGGTACATCACGCCCGAGCTGAAGGAGTTCGAGGACAAGATCACGACCGCCGAGAGCCGAGCGGTGGCGCGTGAGCACGAGCTGTACCGCGAGCTGATCGAGGCGATCGCGGAACGTGTCGTCTCGCTCGGTTCGCTCGCCGACGCCATCGCGGAGCTCGACGCATTGCTTGGCCTAGCGGACAAGGCGTTCGCGCGGGCGTGGGTCAGGCCGGAGATCACCGATGACGCGGCGCTGGACATCAAGCAGGGGCGACACCCCGTTGTCGATGAGCATGGTACAGAGCGGTTCATCCCGAACGACACGCGCCTCGGCGCCCACGGGTCACCGCGACTCGCGCTGATCACCGGTCCGAACATGGCGGGTAAGAGCACCTACATCCGCCAGACCGCGTTGCTCACGCTGCTCGCGTCGATCGGCAGCTACATTCCGGCCGAAGCGGCGACGATCGGCACGTGCGACCGGATCTTCACACGCGTCGGGGCTGACGACGCGCTCTACCGCGGGCAGTCGACGTTCATGGTGGAGATGACCGAGACAGCCGCGATCCTCAACGGCGCGTCCGACCGGAGTCTCGTCGTGCTCGACGAGATTGGGCGCGGCACGAGCACGCTCGACGGGTTGTCGCTCGCGTGGGCGATCGCAGAGGCGCTCGCCGGCAACGGGGACCGCGGTCCGCGCACGCTCTTCGCCACGCACTACCACGAACTGACAGATCTCGCGGAGCGATCGCCCGAGGCGGTGCACAACCTGCACGTTGCCGTGAAGGAATGGAACGGCGAGATCGTGTTCCTCCACCAGATCCGCCCCGGCAGCGCGGCGGGCTCATACGGCGTCCATGTCGCGAGGCTCGCGGGCGTGCCGTCCGGGGTCGCCGATCGGGCCGAGCAGATCATGGCGACGCTGAGCGTGCAGACGGCCGAGCGGATGAACACGGCCGCGGTGCCTAAGCGAAAGAAAAAGTCCGAGCCTCAGCTCGGCCTGTTTACGGAGTTCATTCCCCATCCGGCGGTCGATCGGCTCAAAGAGCTCAAGCTCGACACGCTAAGCCCCATGCAGGCATTCGATGCCCTGCGCGAGCTCGCGGAGTTGGCTGACGCCGGGCTTGAGGCGACGCCTGATCGATAACCGGATGATTTCTCCGCGTCAGATCTCGCGGAGCTCGACGCCGTCCACCGTGCCACGGGGCGGAGCGACGGCGAGTTGGGCCTGATGGCGAGCGTGGGCGTGTTCTTCGAACCGTGCAAACTCGGCGAGCAGCACGGGCGCTGTCAAGGCGAGCAGCAGGAGTCCGTAGGCGAGAGCCATACCGACCCCCCAGAGACTTCCCCCAAGCACCACGATCGCCGCGGCGCCGCCGACGAGCAGCGCCAGAAAGCCGACCGCGATCACGAGCAGCGCCGCGATGTGCTCCGCGGTTCCGGGCGTGCGACCGTCGGGCGACGTCCGGCTGACGTGTTCGTCGGTCGCGTGCTCGATGGCGAGTTCGCGGAGCTTGTCGCGCGGAATCTCTCGGACACGAAGAAGACGCTTGCCGCTGATGAGAGTCTGATGGCTCATACGGAAATCTTCGAGGAAACTCCCGTCACCGATCGGTGAGTTTCAATTTATCTTCCAAAGTGCGAAC
Organism: Phycisphaerae bacterium; assembly: GCA_002706885.1. GTDB lineage: Bacteria > Planctomycetota > Phycisphaerae > Phycisphaerales > UBA1924. Next base: position 8,446 of record PAKY01000024.1, on the reverse strand, counting down.
ACCGAGCCAGCGAACCGTGAACAACGCCACCGATCGACAACTGTCGGGTACGCTTCGAGCATTCGCCGTCCGCGCACACCTTGCACCCACGGAGCCGCTCCATGCCCCTCACGAACTACGTCAGTCTTGGCCGATCCGGTCTCCGGGTCAGCCCGATGTGCCTCGGCGCGATGACCTTCGGCCTCGATTGGGGATGGGGGTCGGACGTCGAGACGTCGCAGAAGGTCATCGACACCTACATCGAGCGGGGCGGGAATTTCATCGACACCGCGAACATGTACACGAAGGGGCATTCCGAGAAGATCATCGGTGATCACCTTGGGAAGCACGCCTCACGACGCGACCGCGTCGTGATCGCGACGAAGTGCACGGGGAACATGTTCCTCGGCGATCCGAACGCGGGCGGCGGCGGCAGAAAGAACATCCTCGACGCCGTCGATCACTCGCTTCGAAGGCTCCAAACCGACTACATCGACCTGCTCTGGGCGCATTTTCTTGATCCGCACACGCCGATCGAGGAAACGCTGCACACCTTCGACCAACTCGTTCGCAGCGGGAAGGTCCGCTACGTCGGACTCTCCGACCACCCCGCGTGGATCTGCGCCCGCTCGCAGGAGATCGCCCGCGCCAACCGCTGGGCCCCGATCACCGCGATCCAGATCGAGTACTCGCTCGGCGAACGCACGGTCGAAGGCGAACTGATCCCGATGGCCCGTGAGATGGGCATGGGCGTCACGCCCTGGAGCCCGCTCAAAGGCGGCGTGCTGACCGGGAAGTACACGCGCGACTCGAAGCCGGACGAGGGGCGCGTGAAGAGCGGTTGGACCGACAACATCGATGAGAAGACCTACGGGATCATCGACGTTCTGGTGGACGTGTCGAAGCAGGCGGCGTGCACGCCGGCGCAGGTCGCGCTCGCGTGGGTGCAATCGCGGTCGGGCGTGACCAGCACGATCATCGGCGCCCGCACGCTCGAGCAGCTCGACGCGAACCTCGCGGCGCTGGAGGTCTCACTCAGCGACGAGCAGATTGCGCGACTCGACGAGGCGAGCGCCGTGCGTCAGGCGTTCCCGTTCGACTTCAACGCGCGCATCACGCAGGAGATCCAGGGCGGCACGACGGTCAACGGCCTCAAGCGATCGCCAACGCCTCTCGCCCCGCAGAACGACGATGAGCGTCACTAGGCAGTCATCCAACTCGCCCGTTTTCCGTCATCCCACCCGCCCCATGGGATCGGTCCACACGTTCCCGTGGCGTTGGACGCAGCTCGCGAAGGCGGAGGCGGGCGTGCCGTATCCCGACGCCGTTGAACTCGTCGGCGGCGTCGCGCGACGAGTTCACAAGGGCTCGTGGTTGGTCTATGCGACGATCGGCACGTTCATGCTCGTCAACCTGGCGATTGTCTGGCATGGCCTGATGGTCGTGCTCGCATTCCAGTTCGCGCTCCTGGCCGTCCTCTGCCTCGCGGGCGCCCGTTGGTCACCCTTCCGCTCGCTCGTCTATGACCGATGGCTCGGCGGCGCCGTCGAGCGGGAGATCAAACGGTGCTGCGAACGGCCCGCCTGCTTCTGGTGCGGCTTCGACTGCGACCATGGCGCACGCACGCCCGACAGCGCGATCCACTGTCCTGAGTGCGGGGGTCTGACGCCGAACCCTCGGGGGGCCATTGAATCCGGCTGACGGAAACATCCCACCGCCGCCGGACCGCGACCTCCGACCGAGAGCGATCCGTGTGCTCGTTCCACGCAGCGGGCTTCGCCAGGATCGGCCGATGCGGCGCGATCGCGCGATGCTCGCGAAGGCGACGGGGCTGGACCCCAAGGCGGTCGCGCCGTGGGCGGGGTACCTCCGCGGCAACATGTCCGATCGCTACTGGATCAGTGGGCTTCTGATCGTCGTCACGTCCGCGATCTGGATGGCTCTGATGGCCGGGCTCACGCCGCTGACGCCCACGGCGCCGATGCAACACCTGTTCGACGCGATCGATCATCTTTCCGGATCGAACGCGAATGCTGAAAGCATCGCGAAGATCGCATCGCTGGTCATCATCTTCGTGATCATCCCATTGGGTATCGCGTTAGGCATCTCGGAATGGCTCTGGCACGGGCCGTACAGGCGAGAACTCGAGAGCCGAATCAACCTGCCCCGGTGCTTTTCGTGCTCATACGACCTCAGCCACCTCGCTCAGGATCCGGCGCCGTTCATTCGCTGCACCGAGTGCGGCGAATGGACGCCCAAGCGCATTGGGTCGGGTGAACACCAGGTCGACCGCCAAGGCCAGTAGTTTGCCCCATTCGATGGCGTTGTATGCGGCGGAGATGCAATCTCGCGGCGGGACAGGCGTTTCTATCCCCGTTGAAGGAGCGCTCGCTTTGAAATTGCCCAGTTTGACACCTCTGATCGCTGTCTGCGCCGCGTCGTCTCTTGCGTGCGCACAGGCAGCGATATCTCCGCCACGCGGTCTCTACTGCAGCTGCCCGCCGACTCGGGCGACGAGCGGAGACTCCGTTCTCGCCGATGTCGCGGCGCTGGAGCATGTGGATGGGATCCTCGTCCGGATCGGATGGAACGACGTCGAACCATCCCCAGGTGTGATCGACTTCTCCCGCCTTGATGATCAGATCGCGCTCGCCGAGGCCGCGGGGAAGCGGATTTCGCTGGCGGTCGTCAACGGACCGCAAGCGCCGGTCTGGCTCCCGAGCGTCGGCGTCGAAACGTTCACCTACATGCGCAATGAGGACACGATCACGATCCCCGTTCCATGGGACGAGACACACCTCGAGCGATGGACGACGCTGATCGAGGCGCTCGGGGCGCGATTCGCGACCGAGGACACGATCTCGCTCGTCTACATGACGCACGCGAGCGCAAACGGGTTTGAGATGCAACTGCCGTTCTCGCCCGTCGATCAGGCAAACTGGCTCGCGGCGGGGTATACGCCAGAGCTCTACACGGACTCGTGGGAGGCGGTGGTTGACGCGTTCGCCACCGCTTTTCCGAATCACCCCCTCTCGCACGACGTCCACCCGGTGCTCGGGTCGGACGATGTGCAGGAGAACGTCGCCCGCTATGCGTCTGAAACCTACGGCGAGCGGATGGGCATTCTCGCCGCCTGGTGGATGGAGCGGAACGCGTACGAGGTCTACCCCGGGAGCTTCGACGTCCTTGTGACGTCCGCCGTGCGGACGCACGCTGAAGTTCAGGTCGCGAACAGCTTCACGTTGCGCCCCGACCGATTCGGTCCGGCGGGGATCGCGGCCGAGATCGATCTCGCTCTCGATGCAGGCATCGGATACATGGAGATCTGGAACTCGGACCTGCTCAATGCGTCGCTCACATCGCTGATGGTCGACGCGGCCGAACGGCTGAATGGGCTCGGCGATCCAGGGCCATGCGATGTGGTCGCGGGCGTGTCTGCGGAGGCGGACCTGTGCTGCGCCGCCGATGTCGATCGCGACGGCGACCGCGACGCGTTCGACATCATCGCCCACGCGCAAGCCGTCCGAGCGGAACATCCGTCGGGTGACTTCGACGGCGACGGTGAACTGACTCCGATGGACACCATCGGTCTGCTCTCGGCGCATGCCGGGTGCTCGCTCTGACCGCTTCACCGGCGCTGGATCCCGAAAACGGCTCTAGCATCGCGCTCCACTCAACGGGAGCCACCCCATGCTGACGCCTGAGATCCTTCGTCCTGCCTTCGAGTCCGCCCTGCCCTTTGACCAGTATGTCTCGACGGGGAAACCCGATCAGCAGGACAAGTGGAAGGCCTTCGACGGCCGGGTGTCGCTCACAGATTCTCAGCGGACGCTGCTCTCGGGTTTTTCTCGGCAGGTCAACTGCCTCATTCTCAGCGGAACGTGGTGCGGCGACTGTGTGCAGCAGGTGCCGATGCTCGCCCACATCGAGCGAGCGAATCCGGGCAAGTTCCGCCTCCGCGTCGTCGACCGCGATCGACGGCTCGACCTGGCGAACGAGCTGCTCATCTGCGAAGGGCAGCGGGTGCCGGTCGGGGTGATGATGAACGAGGACTTCGATCAGCTCTTCATCGTGGGCGATCGGACGCTCAGCCGCTATCGGGCGATGGCCGCGAAGCAACTCGGGGCGTCCTGCCCGCTTCCCGGGGCGCCCGTGCCGGACGACGAGGTCGCCGCAACGCTTCAAGACTGGGTGAACGATGTGGAGCGTGCCCACCTGATTTGCCGGATGAGCACCAAGCTTCGGGCGCGGCACGGCGACTAAACGCCAAATCCGTTACAGGCCCAAAGATCTGTGTGGAATCCGCGCAGAACCTGCGGATTGCCCGAAACCGGTGTGCCAACCTCCCCCTATATTGTGGTAGTTGTGCGCGGGTGTTGCGCCAATCGGCGATTCAACGATCGCTCAACTTCCATCGATATCGAGGAGAGTGAGACCATGTGTAAGACGGCTATCAGCATGTTCGCGGCCCTCGCGGGCTCGGCGGCAACCGCGGGCGCAAGCCTTTCGGCCTCGCCGATCACCCAGACGTTCTTGAACGCCGAGGCGTCGCACGGTGCTGCGGGCGTCGTTGCGATCGAGACGGTCGACACGGCGGTAACGATCTTCAACGACTCGAACGGCGCGTTCTACGCAGGCCCGACGAACCACGGCATCGGCGGGACGCAGACCATCGCTTCGCCCGTCGGGACGCTCGAGATCTCGTCGCTCGTGACCGATAACGGCGACGGAACGCGCACGCTCACGATCTCTTGGATCGAGCCGAGCTTCGGCAACCTTCTCCCCTCCGGCCTGACGTTCAACGACGGCTCGGCGGTGACGGAGATCGGCTTCGAGTTCGGTGGCCCGAACACGGACGCCGACACGTTCTTCGATCCGGACTTCGCGGGCATCGCGGATCCGTTCGACGCCCTTGCCGGGGCGTATCTCGCCGACTTCACGCTCCTGGGCCCCGCCGGGAGCGTGCTGTTCTCCGGCAACTTCTTCGTCGAGGACTACCTCGACGGGACGTTCGGTGGCATCACGACGATCGCCGCGGGCGGCGGGCCCCTCTCCGGGTTCGGCCTCTCGGGCGGCGTTGCGAGCGTGACGTACTTTGTCCCGGCGCCGACGGGCGCGGGCGTGCTGGCCCTCGGCGGGCTCGTGGCGGCGCGTCGTCGACGCTAAGCGTCGTCAAGATCGCCAGATCGCAGATCACCAGATGGCCAGATCCGGGCACTCCGGATCTGGCCATTTGACGTGTTGTGATCGGGCTATTTGAGCGGTCTTCCCCCCCGCCTCTCCCGCTCCGCGTTCGTCTTGGCGAGCGCCGCGGGGTGCTCTCGGAGGAGTTTGACGATCTGGGTCGGGGTGACACAGAGACGCGTGGCGGCGAGCTTGGGGTCCCAGTCGCAGGCGTCGAGGACGTCCATCGCCTCGGCAAGCATCGAGGGAAAGTCGCGGTGACGGGTGCTCAGGCTGATCTTGCCTGAGCGGGTACGCGAGCGCCAGAGATCGCTTCGACATTCGCCCGCGGGCACGCCCACCCGGTGCTCGACGGCGAGCGCGAGGCGCAGGCGACTGATGGCGACGCGCATGTTCTCGCGGACGGAACGCCGCTCCCCTGCCTTCGCATGCACGCCGGTGGACTTGTGCATGATCTCGACCGTGGTCTCGACCTTGTTTCGGTGCTGACCACCCGGTCCGCCGCCGCGGGATCGGGTCCAGTCGCACTGCTCGCGGAGGTCGTCGTCTGGCAGAGCCGCGGGGTGCGTCGGCCGGGGCGTCGCGGGACGATCAAAGATCGGGTCGAACGGCGTGTTGTCGGCGTTTCGCTTCGCCATCAGCACGCGGTCGTCGGGAGTGGCGTCATCTCGAGATCGTCGAACTCGCCCCGCGCCAGGCGCTCGGCGCCGAGCCCCGCGATCATCGCTGCATTGTCGACGCAGAAACGGGGTTCCGGGATGATGAGCTCGAGCTGATGCCGCGCCGCGAATGTCGAGAGCTCGGAGCGGAGACGGCTGTTCGATACCACGCCCCCGCCCGCGACGATCGAACGGGCGCAACCGACCACCTCGAGCGATCTTTCGAGCTTGAGCAGCACCGCGCGAACGGCGGCCGCCTGGAAACTCGCGGCCGCGTTACGGACACGATCGGGCGTCATGGGTGGGTGGTCGTCCGGGAATCCCCCACCGCGGTTGGCGGGCCTCGGAACTCCTCGTACGGCGTAGAGCATCGCGGTCTTGAGGCCGCTGAAGCTGAAATCGAGCGAGTCCTTGCCGAGGCGGCTGACAGGAAGGTCGAACGCCGTTTCATCGGCGTCGTCGGACGCGGCGAGACGGTCGATCTCGGGGCCGCCCGGATAGGGAAGATCGAGGATCGCGGCGGCCTTGTCGTACGCCTCACCGAGAGCGTCGTCGATGGTGGCGCCCAGTCGGATCATGTCGGTCGGACCATCGACGCGGTAGATCGCGGTGTGGCCGCCGCTCACGACGAGACCGAGAGCCGGCGTCGAAAGGTCCGCGTCGCGATCGAGCAGGCCAGCGTAGAGGTGGGCCTGGATGTGATCGACGCCGATGAGTGGCGTGCCGATCGACCAGGCGATCGACTTGGCCGTCGCGACGCCGACGAGGAGTGAGCCGATCAGACCCGGACGCTGTGAGACCGCTACGCCATCGAGATCGGCGAATCCGACGCCGGCGTCGTTTAGAGCTTGCCGCACGACCGGGAGCATGCGTTCGAGGTGCGCCCGGCTCGCGATTTCGGGAACCACGCCCCCGTACTCGGCATGGATCTCGACCTGCGACGACACGACAGTCGAAAGCACCCGGCGGCGCCCGTCCACCACGGCGGCCGCGGTCTCATCGCACGACGACTCGATCCCAAGGACAAGCACGGGCTATTCGCCAGCGGGGTCTTCGGCGGGCTGGTCGCCGGGCTGATCGGGGGGCGCCTCGCCTCGGCCGCCGTCGATCCGTTCGACCCCCGCGTCGATCAGCCATCGCTCGATGTTCGCATCGGTGATGCGGAGGGTCGCGACCAGATCGCCGCTCTTGTTGAAGAGGTCCATCTCGCCGCCGGTCAGATCGACGTCGTCCGGAACGAGATCAACGTCGGCGCGGCTCACCGGTTCCTCGCCAGATGCGAGGGCCGTTTCGAGGACGTCCGCCTGTCGCTCGAGACGCGCGACCTGAAGCAGAAGCCTCTCTCGCATACGCCGCACGCCACGCAGCTCGTCGACCACCGCGGGGTCGCTTTCAGCGTTGTCCTCGGACACCGCGGCCCATTCGCCGGTCTCGACGCGAACGTGAAGGGCCTTCACCGCGGCAGCGAGTTGCGGGTCCTTGAGGGCTTCGACGATTGAATCGGGGCTCGACCAATCGACGGCGGTGGAATCCTCGTCGGCTCCGATGATCTCCTGCTGGCGGCGCTTCGCCAGCATCTCGGAGGTCTCCTTGTCCGTCATGCCGACGAAGAAACCGGCGGTCGGATCGACGCCCCAGTTGGCCGCGTCCTCCTGACGCTGAATACTTCGGCCCGACGGGAGGTAGTACCGCTGCTCGGTGAGCTTGATGACCGAGCCGGCCGCGGCGCCGGCGAGCGACCGAACGGTCTGGACAGATCCCTTCCCGAACGTTCGCGTTCCGACCGCGATGGCGCGATCGTTCTCGGTCAGGGCGCCCGCGAGGACCTCGCTCGCTGACGCGCTCGCGCCGTTGATGAGAATGGCGATTGCGCAGTCCCGGTCGCCACGGTTCCGCTCGGCGCGGGCGATGCGTTCGTCCACGCCGCCGCGACCCTTCGTCGAGACGATGACGCCGTCCTCCAGGAAGAGGTCCGCCATCTCGATCGCCTGATCGAGCAAACCGCCCGGATTCCACCGGAGATCGATGATCAGACCCTCGATCTCGCCTCCCAGTTGGGCCTCGGCTTCATCGAGCGCAGCGTCAAACTTGGCGGCGCTGTCGGGGAGGAACTGGTTGAGACGGACGTACGCGATCCCGCGATCGCGGTCGATCACGTACTGCCAGGTCGCGTCGTCGTCTCGGCGGTGGAAGCCACGGACCGAGGGCGTGCGGATCACGTCACGGATCACCTCGACCTCGATCTCGTCGCCATCGCGATCGATCAGGAGAGTGACGGGAGTCTTCGGGTCGCCCTTGAGGATCTCGATGCTCTCATCGACGCTCTTGCCCTCGGTCGATTCGCCGTCGATCTCGAGGACGCGGTCGCCAGCCATGACCCCCGCGCGAAAGGCAGGTGAGCCGTCGAGAGGCGTTACGATCTCGAGGAAGCCGTCGCGGGTGATCACCTCGGCGCCGATGCCGACGTACTCGCCGGTGAGGCCCTTCTCGAAGTCCTCGTTGTCCTCCGCGGGAACGTAGACCGCGTACGGGTCGTCGAGGGCGCCGATCATCCCGTCGATCGCAGCTCGCTGGAGTTCCGCCTCGTCTGGGAGCTCGACGGCGAACTCGTTGATGATCGCCCT
>PAKY01000023.1 GCA_002706885.1 Phycisphaerae bacterium | reverse complement strand
GCCCTCGAGCGGCTCGTCGGCGCCGTGGTCCCCCCCGCCACATCCGCCCAGCGTCAGCGCAGCGGCCACCGAGGACAGCAACGCCGTCCATGCGCCTGGCACGCGGCCAAATGGCCGATCAACGCTCCGCTTGCGTCGGGGCATGTGTGAAGACTCTACCGACATCATGGCTGGGGGCTGCTCGTGATCCGAACACCGGCGCGACGCGTGAAACCGACGATGGCGACGCTCGCAACCACCCAGCAGGCCCCGCACACGGCGAGCTGCGCGAGCAGCGCGGCGGTGAGGTCATCGAGGCGAGCGAAGTGGAGCGCGTCAAGGGTGTAGCGGGCGAGGTTGCCGCCGCCCGGAGGCTGGATCATGACAGAGGCCTCGATCTCCTGAACGCTCAGGGCGGCCGACGTCAGACCGACCGCGACGAGCATCCCCCACCGAGCGGCGCCGACGGTCCGGAACCAATCCCCGAGCCCCGACGCGTCCTCGATCCGATCGAGATCGCGCAAGGGCTTCGGCGTCGCGAGTCGAAGCGCGAGGGCGCCGATCGCGGCGAGGGCGCCGAATCGGGCCACATGGGCGAGGACGACAAGCGCGAGGCTGTCACGGACGGCGGACGCGCCGAGCCACGCTTCGGCCGTGGCGGCGCCGATCATGACACCCGGGACCATCGCCGAGACGACGAGCAACAGTGTCGCGATCAGCGCGATCGTGCGCACGAGCGCGGACATCCCGTGGAGGCAGGCCCCCAGGACGACCGTCAACGCAACGCACGCGCACGCGACGCACGAGGCGACGAGGACGCTGTTGACCACCGCCTCAGATCCGAATCGCCAGAATCGCCCGACCGCGGACCAGTCGCTGACGGTGGCGACAAGCAGCGTGAGGGGCACGACGAGCGCGAGGCTCCAGATCGCGGCGGTCCAGAGCGCTGCGCCGACGCCGCCTTCGAGCCGACCTCGTCCGATCGGGGCGTTCGGGCGGTTTCGGATCGCGACGACGGTCGCGGCGAACGCGGCGACGAGCGCGAGTGCGACGGCGGGAGTCGCGGCGAGCCAAACGGCGTCGCGGCTCCGCGGGGTTGATTCGGCGAGGAGGCGCCAGACAACGGTCGCGTGGGTCGGGAGTTGCGCGAGGTGGATAGGGACAGCGGAGCCGAGCATGATCGCCATGACGACGAGCCACGCGACGAGCATCGCTCGCCAGTGCATGGCGACGAGCCTGGCGTGGCGGCGCGGACCCGGGGGGGACTCGAGCCGGGCGACATCGAGGACCTGTGGAGGGGTGGTGGCGACCCAGATCGCCATGATCGCCCCGCCGAGCGGCGCGGACCAGAGGGCGAGACCGCCGACAGCGAGAACCCGGTCGATGAGGACCGGGAGCCAGCGGGCGCCGGCCTGGGCGGCGGTGACGATCCGGTCGCCAACGAAGGTATCGGGGGAGCGGAGGACGCCCCAGCCCGTGTAAGCGAGGGTCTGGGGCAGAAACAGGGGGAGGAAGATGAGCGGCTTCCAAAGAGCGCCCGGGACGCGACGGGAATGGGAGGCGAGGGCCCATGCGAGCGGCCAGCCGAGCGCTGTCGCGAGCGACGCGATCAGAGCCGCGATCAGGGCTGAGATGAGCAGGGCCTGCGTGAGCTGGGCGGGCGCCACTCGATCGAGCGTTGGCGGCGGGATGAGGGCGGCCGCGACAGGGGCGAGCGGCCACAAGGCGACGACCGCGAGGATGACGCCTGCTGCGATGGCACAGAGCGTCGTCGACGCGTGTCCGACGCTTCGCGCGTGAACCGACCTCGATGTGCGGAAAGGGTGCATGATGGTGATTACCGCTATTATGGCTCCCCATGTCGGCGTCGAAAGGAAAGTCGAGCGCATCGCACGCGTACGTCGAACGTTTGAAGCGACTACGCGCGTCCATGCGCGCGCTTGACGTCGATCACCTGCTTGTGAGCAACCCGGTTGACGTGGGCTATCTCACGGGCTTCCTCGGGGGCGACAGCTACCTGCTCGTGGGACCGCGCAAGCCGCTCATCCTGAGCGATCGTCGGTACGAGGAAGACCTCGAGGCGATTCGCGACACCGCGACGGTGAAGATGCGCGACGGGTCGATGTGGGCGCTGGTCGCGGAACTCGTCTCGAAGCTCTCGAGCGACGGGAAGCTGGAGCGGCTGGGTGTGCAGCCCGAGCACATGACGCTTGCGGGCATGGACGGGCTGAAGGCGGCGCTGCGGAAGGCAAAGGTCGGATCGAAGTCGATCACGACCGCTTCGGGCGTGGTCGGCTCGCTCCGCGCGGTGAAGGACGAGGGGGAGATCGCGGCGATCCGCAAGGCGGCGCGGGTGCAAGAAGCGGCGATGCTCGCGACGCGGGCGGAGTTGCGGCCCGGGATGAGCGAGATCGAGATCTGCGCGATGCTCGAGGAAGCGATGAAGTCGCGCGGCTCATCGAGGCCCGCGTTCGACACGATCGTCGGAGCGCACGCGAACGCGTCGCGCCCGCACTACCACCCGGCGGCGGCGAAGACCAAGAACGGCAAGGGTTTGCTGATCGACTGGGGCGCAAGCGTCGACGGATATCGCAGCGACATGACGCGGTGCTTCTGTTTCGGGAAGTGGCCTCGGGAGCTGCGCGAGATCTACGGGATCGTGCTCGACGCGCACGAGGCGGCGGCGGCGGCGCTGCGGCCCGGGGCGAGGTGCGCAGATATCGACGCGGTGGCCCGCGACCACATCGCGAAGAGCGGCTACGGCGACAACTTCGGGCATAGCCTCGGTCACGGCCTCGGGATGGACGTTCACGAACGCCCGTCGCTGAGCCGTCACGCGGGCGACGCGGAGCTCGAAGAGGGGCACGTCGTCACGATCGAGCCCGGGATCTACCTCCCCGGCGTCGGGGGCGTGCGCATCGAGGACGACTACGCGATCACGGCGCGGGGGGCGAAAAACCTGTGCTCCCTGCCGAAGGACATCGACTGGGCGACGCTCTGAGGCCGTTGTGGCGACGGGGCGAACCGAGCAAGCGAGGCATGACCGTATGATCGACATCCGACGACTCAAAGAACTCGTGAAGCTCATGGTCGAGAACGACCTGACCGAGCTGGACCTGCGCGATCAGGAAGAAAAGGTCACGGTGAAGCGTGGCGTGAACGAGGTGGCGAGCGGGGCGCCGATCTACCTCAACCCGGGTGTCACGGCGGCGCCGGGCTTCGCGCAGTCGCCTGCGGGCGCTTCGGACAACGGGACGCCTGCCGCGGCGCCCGCGGCGGCGGAAGACCTTGTGGCGATCGAGAGCCCGATGGTCGGGACGTTCTATTCGTCTCCCAACCCGGACTCCGACCCGTTCATCAGCTCGGGCTCGAACGTTTCGTCGGGCGACGTCGTGTGCATCGTCGAAGCGATGAAGGTCTTCAACGAGATCAAGAGCGAGGTCGACGGCGTGATCGATCGCGTGCTGGTCAAGAGCGGTGACGCGGTCGAGTTCGGCCAGCCGTTGTTTATGGTGAAGCCGGCCTGACGGCCGGAGGGGATCGGGGACCGGCGATCGGGCATCGGGGCGTTGGTCCGGGGCCGTCGTCGCCAGTCACGACCGAGTCTCTCTGATCGCGTCCTTCTGATGCCCGGATCCTGATCACTGGCGCCCTACGCATGTTCAGACGAATTCTCATTGCCAATCGGGGCGAGATCGCCCTTCGCATCATCCGCGCGGCGCACGAACTCGGTATCGAGGCGGTGTGCGTCTACTCGACGGCCGACCGCGACGCCCCGTACCTGCGGCTCGCGGATCGGGCGATCTGCATCGGCTCGGGGCCCGCGAAGGACAGCTACCTGAACATCGCACGCCTGATGGCGGCGGCGGAACTGGCGGACGTCGACGCGATCCACCCGGGGTACGGCTTCCTCTCAGAGCGGCCCGATTTCTCCGAGGTGTGCCGGGACTGCAAGATCGAGTTCATCGGACCGAGCCCGGAGGCGATGCGTCGTCTCGGCGACAAGGTCGAGGCGAAGCGATTCGCTCGCCAGGCAAAGGTGCCGGTCTTCCCGGGCTCTGAGGGCGCGATCGAGGACGAGGAGGAGGCGGTCGCGGTCGCGAGCGAGATCGGCTTCCCCGTGATCATCAAGGCGGCGGCGGGCGGCGGCGGGCGCGGGATGCGCGTGTGCCACAACGAGCCGGCGCTTCGGACGAACATCAAGAAGGCCAAGCAGGAGGCGCAGGCCGCGTTCGGCGACGGGAGCGTGTTCATCGAGAAGTTCCTCGAGCACGCGCGTCACGTCGAGGTGCAGGTGCTCGGCGACAAGCACGGGCACGCGGTGCACCTCTGGGAGCGGGACTGCTCGATGCAGCGTCGCCACCAGAAGATCATCGAGGAGGCGCCGGGCCCCGGGATCGATCGGCGGAAGATCCAGGGCGTCGCGGAGAACGCGGCCAAGCTCGTCAAGCAGGCGGAGTACGCGGGCGCGGCGACGGTCGAGTTCCTGATGGACGACCAGCAGAACTTTTACATGCTCGAGGTCAACACGCGCGTGCAGGTCGAGCACCCGGTGACCGAGGCCATCACGGGCGTGGACATCGTCAAGCAGTCGATCCTGATCGCGGCGGGCGAGCCGCTGCCGTTCAAGCAACGGGACATCCAGATCAACGGGCACGCGATCGAGTGCCGAGTGAACGCTGAGGACCCGTCACGGGACTTCATGCCGCAGGCCGGTCAGATCGAGACGTGGGAGGTTCCGGGCGGGCCGGGCGTGCGGGTCGATTCGCACGTCGTTCCCGGGTACCGCGTGCCGCCGAACTACGACTCGATGATCGGCAAGCTGATCGTGCACGCGGAGGACCGTGAGCAGGCGATCCGTCGCTGTCGACGGGCCCTGCGCGAGTTCGAGGTCGGGCCGATCAAGACATCGATCCTGCTGCACCGTCAGTTGATGGAGGACTCGAGCTTCGTGCACGCGGAGCTGGATATCCATCTGCTCGAGCGGTTGCTGAAGTAGGCGTCGTCGCGTTTGCGAGCCCCTGGCGCGAGCCTGGGGCGTTTCAGGCGAGCGGCGCGTTTCAACGCCGATGGACGTTTGCCCCAGGCTTGCGCCAGGGGCTTGTAGCGGGCGTTAGCCGACGCCTATGCGGACGACGAGCGCCGCGAAGGAGTCGTCGCCTCGGAGCGTGACGGCGCCTGCGCACACGGCCGGGACGAGAGCGGTGCGTCCGCGTGGTAGCGGGACCGGGTCGCCCGCGCCCGTCAGCTCGCCTTCGCCCTCGATCGCCATGACGACGACGCAGCAGCCCTCGGGGAGCGCAGCGCCCGCTCCGGGCTCGACGCGATCGATGGTGTAGTACGACGTGTCGGCGACGCGGCCGACGCCCGAGCCTTTCGGCGTGTCGTGGACGCTCGCGCTGTAGTCGACGCACTGGGCGGCCTCGGCGAGGTGGAGTTCGCGATCGGGGCGGTCGTACTCGCGCTGCCAGTCGTAGACGCGGAAGGTCGTGTCGCTCGGGGTCTGGATCTCGGCGACGAGAACGCCCGCGCCGAGGGCGTGGAGCGTTCCGCTCGGAAGGGTCCAGCAGTCGCCCGGGTGGGCGGGGGCGGCGCCGAGATCGGTGACGATGGCGCCGGAGCTCGCGCGGTCGCGGAGGCGCTCGGCGTTCAGGCCGGGGTTGAGCCCGATGAAGAGCGATGGGTCGGTCTCGACACCGTCGGCGCGGGTGGTCCGCGCGGCGTCGAGGACGTACCAGGTCTCGGTCTTGAGCTTGGCGTCGTCGTGACGTTCGGCGTAGGCGGGGCTGGGATGAGTCTGGACGGAGAGGTGCTCGGAGGCGTCGAGGTACTTCACGAGAAGCGGGAAGGCGGGGTCGCCCCGAACGCCGAAGGCGCGGCCCGCGATGAGACCACGCTGGCCGAGGAGTTCGACGCCCCACCGCTTGATGGCGTCGCGGATGGTCTTGCCCTGCATGGGCCCGGCGTCGATGACACTGTGGGCCGAGCCGCCGCCGCCGCCCGTGGCGCTGGTTTCATCGAGGTCGGCGATCTCCCAGCTCTCGCCGATCGTCACGCCCTCGGGGAGCGCCTTTCCATAGCGTTCGAGGCGACGGCCGCCCCAGACCTTCTCCTTGAGCATGGGCTCGAACGTGAGGGGGTAGGGCTGCATCGGAGGGTTCCTTCAGCGGCTCGGCTCGGGGTCGGCCTCGGGCTCGCTCCCGGTCGCTCGGCGTCCCTTCGGCGGTGGCGGGACGTCGGCGTCGATTTTCGCGGCTTTCCGCGCCGCACGCAACACCTCACGCTCATCGGGCGGCGGCGAGATCGGCATCAGCGTCGCGCTCGACTTTCGGCGGCTGAACAGGTGAGAGCAGACGAGGCCGATACGGCGAACCGAGAGGTCGTCGAGGGCGGGCGTCGGGGCGAGGCGTTCGGCCCAGGCCATCGCCTGACCCGCGGCGTCGAGCGCGGCGTCGGGAGAGGCCGCGTGAACGTCATACCACCACCTGGTCGCGCCGCCCGCGTGCGCCATCACCCTTGCCCAGCCCGCGCGACCGGCCGGGAGGATCGCGAGGACCCCGAAGTCCGCGAACGTGCGTGCAAAGCGGAGGGAGGGCTTGGTGAACTGCGCGATCGCGTCCACGCGGTCCTGTTCGGCGGCGGCCTGCTCGAACTCCATGGCCGTCGCGTGCTGTCGGATCCGACCAGCACGGATCTCGATCTCACGCTCGAAGCCGTCGCGGGCGCCCGCGAGGACGGAGGCGACGCGGGTCCGGAAGCTGGTCATCGTCTCTGAGCCGTCGCAGGGCGCGGGGCAGCGACCCATCTCCTTGTACGGGCAGGCGATGGCGTTGGGCGCCTGAGCGAGGCGCGGGGGCTCGCGGCAGAGGTCGAAGCCGTCGTCGATCGCTCGACCGGCACGCGCGGCGGCGTGCTTGTCCGGGAACGGACCGATGAACGTCTCGGGTCGGACGGGGGCGCCCGCGATGTCACGGAGATCGTGCTTCTTCCACGCGGGGGCGTGGTCGGCTGGATCGAGTCGAACGAACCAGGCGCGCCAGCGGTCGGCGGCGTGTCGCCACGACTCGGGGGTGAGCAATGCGGCGAGTTCGAGGAAGAGGCAGTCGGCCTCGAACATGCTTGCGCACGGAGCGACGCGGGCGTGGGTGACGGCGCCGCCCGTGGTGTCGGTCGCGCGGCGGGCGATGAAGGCCCGCGCGTCGCCCGTGGCGGCGATGGTGACCACGGCGCCGTCGGCGTCGAGGAGCGCGACGACGGCGGGAGTGGTCGGAAAGGCCGCGTCGTCGCTGGTGGCGACGGGCGGCGCGATCGTTGCGAGCATCGCGGCGGCCGCCGCGTCCGAACCCGCGGCGTTCGCGTCGTCGGGGGTCACGGACGTGGCTCCGGTCTGGCCTGTCGGCTCAGGCCTTGGTGACGTGCTCTTCCATCGCGAGCCCGCTGACGCGGGCGCTGAACGCGATCTGGTTCTCGACAACGCCCTGCACCTCGGTGATGAAGCGCTTCTTGTTGTACTTCACCTCCTTGCAGAGGAGGAGCAGGGTCTCGGTGGGCGCGACGGCGCGGCGGAACACCGCGTCGTCGATGCGCAGGAACGCGGCGAGCCGCGGGACGTCCTGGCGCGTGTTCCAGAGGAAACACGCGAGCTGCGCGCCGGCCTCGACCATCAGCACACCCGGCATGGTCGCGCGGGTGGGAAAATGACCTCGGACCCAGAACGCGTCCGGGTTCGGATCGAGGGCGCCGACGGCGGCGGTCTCATCCTCGGCCATCCAGATGACGCGATCGAGCAAGCGCATCTCGTGGCGATGCGGGTTGACACGTTCGACGTCCGCGGTCGAGGCGACAACCGCGCCGAGATCGATCCCGCCGAGATCGAGCAACAGACCCCGACCGGCGCCCTGCGTTGGAGCTACCCGGGTCTGGCTCACGTGTCAGCCGTCTCCCGCGCGTCGAGCATCTCCTGGCGGATGGTCTGGGCGAGGTTCTTGACGTCCTGCATGGTCTTGCGCACGCGGGTGCCGGCGGCCTTGTTCCCGCCCTTGCCCTTCTGGTAGTCGTCCTTGATCGATTCGATGAGCTGCTCGATCTGCTGGAGAGAATCCATGATCGCCTATCCCTTTCGTCTCGCGGGCGTCCGCCCGTCGACGCGACGTCGACGCGGTGGCGCGATCCGCCGTCAGCATTCTTACCCCGAAACCGCCCCCAGAGGCAACTCAAGGGGGTTACGGAAGATTGTACGGTCTCAGTCCGGTATTTGCGAGAGCCCGGTTTCGATGTGCCGCAACGCAGCGGCGAGGTAGCGGGGATCGCCTTCCTCGGCGAGGAAGGCGGGTGAGGTTGCTGCCATGAGCACGCGGCGGATCCCGGCGAGCCTGGCATCCTCGTCCGACATCGCGGGGAAGCCGAGCTCCGAACGGCGCTGGGCGAGCGAGAGCAGCGGACGCAGCCCGCAGAGCATCTCCTCGCGGCCCCAGTGCAGTCGTTCGAGGTACAGCGCGTCCTCGATCCAGTGACCCGGGTGAACAAGGCCAAGATCGATGAGCACCCCCGAGGCTTCGAGACCGTCGGTGGTCTCGGGGCGAACCATCACGTTGCCGGGGTGCAAATCGCCGTGGCACCAGGTGTTCATGGGGCGCGCCGCCCATCGCTCGACGAGCATCGGGAGTCGCGCGTCGACGGCGTCGAGGGCTCGCGTCCATCCGGACGCGTTCTCGACCTTGTTGTCAACAAGCGATTCGCGCGATCGTTCGAAGAGCTTGGTCCACCGGCGTTCGGGCGGAGGATCGGCCTTCGTGGGGTCCTGGATGTCCGCAGCGAGTCGGTGGAAGCGCGCCGCGGCGCGGAAGAGCTGGTCGAGTGACGGACGCGTCATGCCCTTCGACAGCGGATGATCGGGGATGCGCTCGACGACGAGCCAGGCGAGGTCGTAGCCGCCGAGTTCGAGCCCGCTCGAGAGCACGCGCGGTACGGGGAGGGCGTGATCGCCGTCGTGGTCCCACATCATCGGGTCCGCCTCGCCGAGACGCGTGGTCCAGAACCACTCGCGGTAGCCGACGGGGGCTTTCACGATCGCGGGAATGACCTCGCCGCTCGGGAGGCGCCACCACGTTCGGCCCGTTGAAGAGCCGCTGCGCTGCCAAGGCGAGTTGAACCACTCGATGTCGCCGAGACGATCGCCGCAGGCCTCATGGAGGATGGGCCCGAGGCTGGCGCCGAGCGACGCGAGCGTCTGGACAGCCTGTGGGCTCGGGCCTGGGCTTGGGGTATCACTGGTGATGGCGAGTCGGGTCGATGGGCTGGGCGCGGACGGTGTGGTCGGTTGATCCATTCGACGCGCCGGCTGCATCACCCCTCCGTGGTTCCGTCGCTTTCGCGATCGGGTCGTTGCGTCGGACCGGCACAGCGTATCAGGAGCGGCACGCGCGCTCCAGATGACAAATGATCTCGGGCGAAAGGCTTTCGATCCGGTCCGTGGGATCGACGCCGTCCGGCCATTGTTTCGGGACGTAGCCCAGACGCTTCAGAGACGGGCCGAGCTGCTTGCGCCTTTGCGCAAACGCCTCTTGACAGAAGTCGGCCAGTCGCCTCGGGTTATCCGTGAGAGGGTCGTCGCGGCGCTTGATCGCGACCATGGCGCTTGTGACGCCCGGCTGAGGCCAGAAACACCCCGGAGGGAGGGTCGCGAGGCGTTCGACGGACCCGATGGCCTGGGCGACGACGGAGATCGATCCGTAGGCCTTCGTTCCGGGGGAGGCGGCGAGTCGATCGACGACTTCCCGCTGGATCGTGACCCAGACACCCCCGCACGCGGGATGGTCGGCAAGAAGCGTGAGGATGAGGGGCGTGGCGGCGCCATAAGGGAGATTCGCGACGAGCTTGAAGGGCTGGTCGCCGATGGCCGCGAGCAACGGCGCGGCGAGCGAACGCTTCCCCGCGAGGCAATCGCCATGAACGAGCGTGAACGTCTCTGGATAGGCGCCTCCGAGCGTGTCCGCGAGAAGGGCCGCGAGACCGTCATCGAGCTCACTTGCAACAACCGTCGCGCCGCGCTCGAGCAGATCGATCGTCAACGCTCCGGTGCCCGGACCGATCTCGAGGACGCGATCGCCCGGCTCGATGGCCGCGGCATCGACGAGCCTGCGGATCAGATTGTGATCGATGAGGAAGTTCTGGCCGAGGGACTTCTTGGGAGAGAGGCCCCGCTGCGCGAGGAGCGTGCGGATCTCGGCGAGCGTCTGCATCCGTTGGTGGCTGCGCCGGCGGCGGCGTCAGCGTTCGAACCCGTCCCAGGCGTCGTCGCAGTCGTCGCCCGAGAGCGTGGTGGCCTCGAGATCGGAGCGGCGGACGTCGCAGACACGCTCGGCGCCCGGGCCGAGGGTGACGGCGTTCTTGCCCTGTCGCTTCGACTGCATGGCGAGTTCATCGGCCCGCTGGAGGAGCGATTCGGCGTCGGCGCCGTCCCAGGGGTAGGTCGCGAGACCGCCCGAGATGGTGAGCCGACCTGCGGCCTCGCTGCCGAGCTTGGGAAATTGCTTCTCGCGGATCTTCTGCTGGAGCCGCTTGGTGAGGACGTAGACCGACTCGGGCGGACGGCTGTCGGCGCGGCGCGGGCCATCCGGCTCGAAGAAGATGACAACGAACTCGTCGCCACCGACGCGGCAGACGCGATCGGACGGGCGGATCACGGCTCGGAGCGCTTTGACGACCTCGCTGAGGATCTCGTCGCCCGCGGCGTGGCCGTAGCGGTCGTTGTAGTGCTTGAACTCATCAATGTCGAAGTACAGCACGGTGAGGACGTGCCGCTCGCGTCGGGCGCGATCGATGGCGCCCGCGAGGAAGCGGCTGCAGTAGCGACGGTTCCAGGCGCCCGTGAGCGGATCGGTCAGGGCGGCGCGTCGGAGCGACTGGCTCTGGCGGCTCAGCCTGATCCATCCGGAGAGCCAGCCCGCGTGCATCGCGAGCGACTCGCTCAGCGTGGTGTCGAACTCGCGTTCGCTGCAGGACGTCAGCGCGAGACGCCCCACCACTTCGTCGCCGACGGTGACAGCAGCGGCCGCGTTCGGCGCGGGCGCTTCGGCGTCGATTACCTCACTGAACTCGACATCGTCGCGGCGAAGACGGCGTCGGATGAGCTTGACGGCGCGATCGATCACGCTGCGACCCGCGAGGATCTGCTCGATGACCTCGGTGTCGCCGATCGGCTCCTGACCGTCGCGGCGACGCGGGCCGATGACGGTCGCGTCGCGGGCGATGGTCTCGATGAGGGCGTCGCCTTCGAGTTCGGATTCAGCGCCGACCGGGCCGTCCGCCTCGCCAGGCATGATGGCTGGAAGCTGATCGTCGGTCCAGAGGGCCGCGATGGTGTCGTGCACCGCCTCGATGGAAGCGTCACGCGGGAGGCCCGCGTCGAAGAGATCCTGGACCGAGGGATCGGGGTCGCCAACATGCACGAGCTTGACGCCCGGATGGACGGCGTGCAGGGCCTCGATCTCGTCCTCGATGTTCGCCGATGTCAGAGCAGATTCTCCCATGACTACCACCGCCTCGCAGGCCAGATCAGCGTCCGCGACCTCGGACGCCTCAGCGATCGCCTCGAGCGGCCCGCGGACGTCCACCACCTCGACGACCAACCCGTTCTCCCGCCAGCTCTGCAAGCCGGGCTGCGCGACGACGATCACGCGGAGGCGCTTCGCCTTCGTCTGGCTCGGGGATGTGCCCCGCGCCGCGCGGCGAGAACGGTCCTGGGTGCGTGTTCCGTCCATAGAACGCTTGGCCTTCGCTCCCAAACAGGGGTTCCTCGGGCTATCGACGCGGACCCTGACGCGGGTCGTCGCCGTCATCATCGGACGAATCATCATCATCGTCGAAAGCGGGGTCGTCGTCCAGAAGCATCGACAACTCGTCCTCGCTCAGTGTGAGCGAGCTGCTTTGATCATCGTCGTCTTCGGTTTGGCCGCTCCCGAACGCCGGCGCCTCGCGGCCCATCGGCTCTTCGGTTTCGACCCCTTCCCCTTCTACAAAACGCAGGAAAGGGGCCGAAGGTTCGCCTTTGCTCGAAGTCGGCGACCGAACGTCCGAGAACGAACCGTGTGACCCGACGTCCTCGACTTCCTCACGAGCAAGGTCACTCGGCCGAAGCTCTCGAAGCGGCGTCGCCTCGGCCTCGGCGTAGACCCAGAACCGGCAGTTGGGCGCATAGCGCTGGGCTATCTCGACAACGGACGAGGCGCCGAGAAGGTTTAATGGTTCAACAAGAAGTAAAACAAGGAGCTGATCGGACGTCAATTCCTTGTGGGCGTTGAGGACCTCGGCCGTGACGGTCGGAGCCGAAATGTGGGGACGGAGTTCTATATTCCGCTTCTGAAGGGCCTTGCGGAGATGCACCGACAGCGGCGAGCCGGGCGCGTGCCAAAGCACACAAACCGGCGCCGGCTTTTGTTCGGCGTCTGAGCGAGATGCGCCCATCCCCAGATCGTACCGTCGGGTGCGCAAATTTTGACGTGGTGGTCGCGAATGCCCGGTTTTCATGAGGGAGTCTGGATAAATCTCTCGGATTGAGGAGCCCCTGGTTCCAGATAACAAGATGCAAGGTAGCCCTGTTTGACAAGCGTGTCGATGGCCCCGCGGGCGCCATCCTCAATTGAGCGTATATCGCGGGGCGGCGCAACAGCGTTCGCGCGGAGGGACTCTGAGAAATCCGAGCCGTGACAGGCGAGATTCGCCTCAGCGGTCCGCTGATCGTCGAGGATGCGGGCCTGCCCCCGCGCGACCAGGGGCTGCGCGTTGTGGGCCTGGTGACGGTCCTTGTGGAACGGGTACGGAAAGAACAGGGACGGCACGCCCGCGACCTGGGCCTCGGCGACGGCCCCGGCGCCGGCGCGGCCGACATGCAGCGTCGCGGCGGACCACGCCGCGCCGATGTCGTCGGTGAACGGAAGGACGCGGGCGCGGACGGACGCCTTCTCGTACGCGGCGCCGATTCGCTCGACCGCCCCCTCGCCGGCGAGATGGATCGCCTGCCAGCCGTGATCACGCCAGGCGTCAGGGTCATGGGCAAGGTGCGCCGCGATGAAGTCGTTGACCGAACGGGCGCCCTGGCTGCCGCCCATCACGAGAAGCGTTGGTCGGTCGCGATCGAGATCGAAACGCTCGCGAGCATCCTGCCGCTAGATGTTGGGCATCGCGCCTCGTCGCACGAGCGGCGGGATGGCGCTCCAGCCCGAGCGCTGTCGCTCGAAGGCGTCGCTCGCCGCGTCGAGACGCAGGTCGGCGTTGCGTGCGATGAGGCGCATCGCACGCCCCTGCACCGCGTCGAGGCTCACAACGACGCGCGGGCAGCGATGGAGGCGTGCCGCGTGCATGGACGGCGGCGCGACGAATCCCCCTGTCGTCAGAACGACCGGCGTAGCGCCGGTGTCGGCGATTGCATCTCTGATGACGCTTCTGGCGGCGCGGACGCAGCCTCCCCACCGCGCGACCAAGCCGAGGACGGCCCGGGGGTTCGGAGCGAAGTGTCGCGCGGGGATCGGGCGATAG
>PAKY01000022.1 GCA_002706885.1 Phycisphaerae bacterium | reverse complement strand
TCAGTCAGAGCTTCGAGATCCGCCTCGATCTCAGCGCTGGTCAGTGTGATCGCAGGCCGAGGCGCCGGATCATCGAAGGACTCGGCAAAAGGAGCGACGACAACCAATGCGAGCGCCGCGACGGCGGCGACGCCGACCGCGATAGCGACCCGACCGGCCGCACCGCTCATCCAGCGTGAGAGGGGGATCGGTCGGCCACCCGCGACAGGCGCGGTCGCCGATGCCATCGAGGCGAGCCGATCGTCAGAAAGCTCGGCCTCGAAACGAGCCGCGGAGTCCTCGATCAGGAGTGCCGTCTGCCGAAGATCCTCGGGCGTGTTGTCGATCAGGTCGTCGTGATGATCAGCGTGCTGCATCACACAGCCTCCCGTCTGATGTCGCTCTCGCTCTCGCCTTCGGTCCTGGTCTCGATGGCGTCGCGGAGCTTACGAAGCGCTCGGTGGTGGCGGGCCAGCAGTGTTCCCACCGGCTCGCCCAGAATCTCAGCGATCTGTTTGAAACTCATGCGCCCGTGGTGTCGCAATTCAATGACCTCCCGGTCGGACTCATTCAATCCCCGCATCGCCTCGCGAAGGCGAGCGATGCCATCATCAACGCCCGGCGTCTGCACATCCTCGGCATCGACGGAGAAGTGCGCACGGAGCGAAGGATTTGCTCTATCGCGACGTCGCTTCTTCCGCCCGTCGTCACGGATCCGATTCATCGCGATCCGGAACAGCCAAGCCTCGAATCGACCCTGCTCTGAATACCGCCCGGCCTCAGTCGATCCACTGAGCTTCTCCGACACGGTCACGAGCACCGACTGCGTTATCTCCTCCGCCAGTTCCGCCCCCGCGCCGCGGCTTCGAGCCAAGGTGTACAACCGTCGGCCGTAGACCGCGACGAGGTGGGCCCATGCCTCGCTCGAACCTTCCGCGGCTTCCGCGACGAGCAAACCGACATCGTCAAATGGCGACGCGGCCTGGTCCACCGACTCGGTTTCATGCCGCCCACTCGCCAAACCGTCTCCTCAGGTACCCAAGATCAACGCCCGCCGCCCGCCGGCATTGCTGATGCCAATCGAATCTCTACCACTCTGGCGCTAGCGTGCGCGATCAATGCTGGGATTCATGTCGTACACTCCGTCATCGGCGCCATCGGTATAGATGACGAAGGTCTCCACCGCGACTCCCGGGGCGTTCTCCCCCAGGCTGGGGGGCTTCAGGACGGCGTCTTCGGAGCGGGCACGACTTGACTGATGAAGCCAGGCGAACCACCGACGAAGCCCTCTTTGAAGCCTATCGAAAGGGCAACGAAGAGGCCCTCGAAACGCTCGTCGAGCGTCATCATGACCATCTTGTCCGCTTTCTGTATCGGATGCTGGGCGATCGCCAAGCTGTGGATGACGTTTTTCAGGACGCGTTTCTCCAAGTTCACCTCCGTTCCCACACCTTTGACGCGACGCGTCGATTTCGGCCTTGGCTTTTCACCATTGCGGCGAACAAAGCACGGGACTACCTCCGTAGCAGAACACGGAGACGGAGTTTCGAGGTCTCAGTCGACGTCCCGATCGCTGGACGTGACGGCTCCGTCTCACTGGTCGATCTGTTGGAGGGCGAGCGGATGTCGCCCGACGCCGGGATGAGCGCCGAGGAACGCGACCGCATGGTCCAGTCAGCCATCGATTCCCTCAGTCCGACACTGCGTGAGTCGCTGTTGCTCGCGTATTTCCAGCGCCTGACCTACGCCCAGATCGCCGACGAACTCGGCATTCCACTCGGGACCGTGAAGTCGCGGCTCCACGCAGCGGTCGCGGGGTTCGCGAAGCGGTGGCGCGAGCTTTCGGCAAAGGAAGCCGGCGTTGAGGCGAGAGAAAGAGACGGGGGAGCCGCATGAACGAGGAGACGTTCTCGGACGCTCTCGATCCGATGGATGCACAGGCGCTGGACGCCTTGATCGATGCGGGATTCCAGCTCGACCGAGTGGAACCGTCCCTTCGGGATCGCGCCGCCGTCGCTTTGGATCTCTTCAGCGTTCTGGATACGCCGCCACCCGGGTCGACGGATCAGCGACGGGCGCGGATCGACAAGGCTCTCGCGGGTCTCCGCTCGGCGCCCGCCGACACCGCGCCGGAACTCACGACGGAGTCAAACGACGCGCTCGAGGCGTTCGTGATGGGCGGGGGGGCAATGCGCGGTGGGAGCGGGGTGACGCGGGATCGTCTTGAGCGGCTAGAGGCGATGTCCAACGCCGTGACCGGGCTCAGTCCCGATGGCGAGGCTTGGGTCGAGCAGACGCGTTCGGGTCGTATCAGCGTCGTGCTGGAGGCGGTCCGGTCGCGGGGAGACCATGAACCGATTCAGCTTGCTCCGCGGCGGTCATCCTTCCGCATGGCCGATCTGATCTCGGTGGCATCGCTGATCCTGATCGGATCGGCGGTCGTTATGCCGATTCTGGGGATGCTCCAGAGCAATCAGCGGCTTGAGCTCTGTGCCGCCAACCTGGGCGCAACATCTCAGGCCTTCGGTCTTTACGCGAATGCCTATCGCGATGAGCTGCCGATGGCACACGCTGGTTTCGGGGGTTCGTGGATGCGGGTTGGTGAGGACCCGAAGCAGTCGAATTCCGCGAACCTCTTCACGCTCGCCCGGTCGGGGTATGCGTCGCTTGAGGCGCTGGCATGTCCTGGCAACGAGCGGGCGCCGCGGCGGCTCGAGGATCCGGAGATGCGGGACTGGCAAAGTCTGGAGGAGGTCTCGTACAGCTACCAGATCCTTCCGGGGTCTTCGCGGCCCGTGGACATGCTCCCGAGCGGGGCCGTGGTCCTCACGGACCGATCGCCAGTCATCCTCCGCGTTGCCCGGAAGGAACCGATCTTCCCGGAGGCCAACAGCCCGAATCACGATGGCGAGGGCCAGCATGTACTCCGTCTGGACGGATCGTGGACATGGGAAGACGAGCCGGTGCTTGAGGGCGGGGACAACCTCTGGCTGCCACGGAGCATCGAATTGGTCATTCACGAGGCGCGATCGCGGGTCGGCCTGGTCGATGGTGACGAGATGCCCGATTCTCCCGAAGACGCGTTCGTCGGGCCCTGAATGGGATTTTTGAACGGGTTCGCTTGTCGCCCCCCGCTTGAGGATGGGCCGAGAAGGGTCTATTGTTGAGGCCGCGCTCCGGTGGACGGAGTGAGGTTGGCTTTAGGAAGTGAGTTCGCGCGATGCCCAAGAGCAAGCGGCACAAGGGACTGCTGAAGCGGATCCGCGTCACGAAGACGGGCAAGATCCGTCATCGTTCGGCGTACCACAAGCACCTGAGTTCGCACAAGAGCGGGAAGCGGCTGCGTCAGCTCCGCCGCGACACGATCGTGTCGAACCCCGAGGCCAAGCGCTTCGAGAAGCTGCTGTTCCGCCGCCTCCGCGGTCGGACGCAGCCCCGTAGCGCGGTGCAGGCCAGCCCGTCGCCCGAGCAGCGTCGGGAGATGCAGGCCGCGAAGGCCGCCGAGCAGTCGTCCGAGTGATCTGACCGTTTCATCGATTCGGCCGCCTCATCGCGGCCAGAGCTGATCCGCCGGGCTGGCAAGCCCGACTTCCGATTCGGAAGCGGCCCCGTCGGATCGCAGGAGTATCAGGATGCCACGTGTACGCAAGGGCGCCGCGAGGGCGCAGGCTCGTAAGCGGCTGCTGAAGCAGGCCAAGGGTTACGTCGGCTCGAACCGCAAGAGCCCGTACCGCGCCAAGGACGCGATCATCCGCGCCGGCGTCTACGCCTACCGCGACCGTCGCGCCCGCAAGCGGGACATGCGTGGCCTCTGGATCACGCGAATCACCGCGGCGTGCAAGATGCGTTCGACGCGCTACAGCCGGCTTATCAACGGCCTGAAGCTCGCGGGCGTGACGCTCAACCGAAAGATGCTCAGCCAGATCGCCATCGACGATCCGAAGCTCTTCGACCGCCTCGTCGAGATCGCTCAGAAGAGCAGCACGGCGACCGCGAGCAAGGCCGAGACCGCGGCGGCTTGATGCCAATTCTCCATTTCCCGACGCTCGGCTCCTAACCTCCGAGCGATGGGTTACGACTGGTGGGTCACGAACGCGATCGAGAACGGGGGCGCCCCGTTGCTTGTGTCGTGGGTGGTCGTGGTCATCGGATCGATCATCCTCCACGAGCTCGCTCACGGTTGGGCCGCGATCCGACTCGGTGATGAGACGCCGATCCACACGGGCCATATGACCTGGAACCCGCTCGTCCACATGGGCACGACGAGCCTGATCTGCTTCGCTCTCTTCGGCTTTGCGTGGGGGGCGATGCCGGTTGATCCGACTCGCGTCCGAGGTCGCTACGGCTACGCGCTCGTCGCGATCGCTGGTCCGCTCATGAACATCGCGATATTCGTAGCGATCACGCTCGCTGGTGGGCTCTGGGAGCGCTTCGGCTCGGGTGTCGGGCAGCCGCTTTACTCGAACATCGAGCAGTTCTTCTGGATCGGCGCCGTTCTGAACGTCGCGCTCGCGCTGTTCAACATGCTCCCGGTCATGCCGCTCGACGGCGGACGGGTGCTGGCGGAGTTCGTGCCGGCTTATCACCGTCTCGCGTACAGCGAGAACGGGCAGTGGCTGATGCTCGGAGTGTTCCTGCTGTTCTTCTGGTTCGGGATTGAGTATGTCTTTCAGGGCTCGCTCATCGTCACGTCGATCGGCCGCGAGATCGTGAACGGACTCCTCTCCTTCATCTAGCGTCGCGGCCCGAGCGCCATCCCGCACAACCGGTAGAGCACGCGGGCGCCGATGATCCCGTCGATGCGGGTGGCGTCGGACGCGGACGGCGCGACCTCGACGAGGTCGAAGCCGATGACCCGACGTCCCGAGTCTCGGATCATCTGCAGCAGCAGAGACGCCTGATCCCAGGAGAGCCCGCCCGGGACCGGCGTCCCCGTGTTCGGGCACAGCGTCGGATCGAGACCATCGATGTCGAACGTGACGTACACGTTCGCCGGCAGCGGTTCGACCATCGCTTCGCAAAGCGATCGCCACGCACGTCCGTTGTCCAACGCGTCGGCGAGGTCGTCCCAGTAGTGGACGTCGACGCGCCGTCCACGCCCGAATCGGGCCTCGTCGGTGTCGTAGTCCCGGATGCCTACCTGCACGAGCTTCTCGACGCCCGGGACCATCTCGAGCATGTTGAGCATCACCGAGGCGTGGGAGTAGCGGAGGTTCTGGTACGCCCGGCGCAGATCCATATGGGCGTCGACCTGGAGCACGCCGAAGGTGTGACCGCTCTCGCCAAGCGCACGGATGGCGCCGAGGCTCACCGAGTGCTCGCCGCCGACGACTGCGGGGATTTGTCCGTTGCCGACGGCTTCGCTGACGCGAGCCGAGACGAAGGCGTTGACGATCTCGCTCGCGGCGTCAACCTTGGCGGCCGCCTCGGGTTCGCATGCTTCGTCGTCGCTCGCTTCGAGCGAGGATGTGACGATCCGTCGTGTCTGCGCGGAGAGTTCAGCGATGCTCGCGTCGATCGGCTCCATAGCGATCTTCGTCTCGAGCAGGTTCCCGAATCGGCGGTCTTCGAAGTCGAGCTGCGGCGAGGCCTCGAGGATCGTTGCGGGACCGAGCGACGCGCCGATGCCGTAGCTGCAGGTCGCGTCGAAGGGGACGGGTATGACTCGGATACGTGCCTCGTCCAGATCGCAAGGGATCCCGTAGAGCGGCGGCTGGTCCGTCATGGCGAGCGTTCTCCTCTGCCTCTGTCTTCAATCATGTCGGCGCCGGCGTACTGTCGGCAGGTGAAGTTCCTCATGGTCATCATTGGCGGGGCGGCGGACGAGCCGATACCCGATCTGGACGATCGCACGCCGCTCGAGGCGGCCGCGACGCCGGGCCTCGATGCGCTAGCGCAGAGCGGAAGGGTCGGTCGGGTCGGACTCATCCCGAAGACTGCGACGCCAGCCCCGCACACGGCACGGGCGGCGTTGTTCGGTCACGAGGTCACCGGGTCCGAGCCCGGTCGTGCCGCGCTCCTCGCGGCGGCGCGTGGCGTTGACGCTCGCGGCGGGACGCTGCTCGCCGTGGATCTCCTGTCGGTGACTGGAGAGCCTGGTGATCTCGGACGCGATGGGCGCGTCGTGAGTGTCGGCGCGGAAGCGATGTCCGAGGCCGAGGCGACCGCGCTTGTTCAGGACTTTGCCGCCGAACTCGGTGATCGGTTCCCCGGGTTTGAACTGCACGCGCCGATCGATGGCGTCGCGATCGCCGTTGATCGGGCCGCAACGGCGTACGGACGGACGGAGACCGTCGCGGCGAGCGAACTGATCGACTACGCGTGGGCGCCGAGCCTGCCGGACGGGGGCGAGGGCGGTGAGCGTCTCGGAGCGTTCGTGGGGCTCAGTCACGCGTTCCTAACCGATCACCCGATCAACCGGGCCCGCGTCGAACAGACGCTTCCCCCAGTCAACATGCTCTGGCCGTCGGGACCGTGCATCCAGGCGAAGCTCGACGCGCTCGACTCGCGGTTCGGCAGGTCAACGTTGGTGATCAGCGACGACGAGGCGACGCGAGGGCTTGCGATCGCGTCGGGGCTTCGCGCTCGACCGGCGCCGCCGGCGTCAGAACTCACCGCGAGTGCGGTGGCGGCCTTCGAGGATCATGAGGTGGTGGTGGTGACGGTCGAGGCGCCCGACAGGGCGTCCCGACGCGCGGACTGGCGGGGCAAGATCGAGTCCATCGAACGCATCGACGCCGGTGTCATCACGCCGCTCTCGCGTGCGCTCTCCGAGACCTTCGGCGACGAGGGGTGGCGATCGATCGTCGTCGTTGACCACGCGACGCCCTGCGAGACGCGGCAGACCGATTCGGTCCCGACGCCGTTTCTGATGTCGGGCGCGTTTGTCCGCTCGGTCGTCCGCCGCCCGTTTACGGAAGCGGCGGCCGCGGAAAGCGACCTTCGTGTCGAGGTCGGACACGAGCTCATGGAGTTCTTCCTGCGCTCGGGTCTCCGCGGCCGTTGATTTGACGGGATGCCGGATGCCGGATGCCGAGCTATGGCTTCTCCGTGCCCTCCGCTTCCGCCTCGGCGTGCACCACATCTGCGTCGTCGTCGCCTTCGCCCTGAATGAACGTCTCGCCCTTGTATGTCTGCGACCAGAAGACGTAGATCACGGCAACGGCGGCCATGGCGATGGTGAAGAACCAGTAGTAGTTCGCGCCCTCGAGAGGGTTCGTGCCGTCCTCGCCCTTGAGGCGTTCGAGCACGAAGTTGACGCCGCTGACGAAGACATTGCCGAGCGAGACGCCGAGGAAATAGACGCCCATCACGAACGACTTCATCTTCCGCGGGCTCTGGCTGTACGCGAACTCAAGACAAACGATCGAGACCAGGATCTCGGCGCTCGTGAGGATGAAGTACGCGACGAACTGCCAGAAGATCGACGGCATCTCATCGAGGTAAGCAACGATACGGGCTTCATCGGACTTGCCGTCCGATCCGAGCCAAACCGTCCGGGCCACCTTGACGGCGGAGGCGAGGTCGGGGTCTTCGGCGGATCCAAGCTGTCCGAGGAGCGAAGCGATCGCGGCGGGTGAGATGACGGTGATGAGAACGTCGTCGGGCGTCGCACGCGCGGCGGTCCAATGGGTCAGCCCAAACTCGGCGAACCGCTCGTCGGTCCATTCGGCGCCGGCGCCCGTCGCGAACGCGTCGCGGAGGTTGGCGGCGCCGGTTTCCTGAAGCGCCCGGGCTTCGCTCTCTGCGGGGAGGAGGCCGCGGTAGCGATCCTCATCGATCAGCGATGAGAAAGAGCCGACGTCGGCGCCCAGGGCGCTCGTCAGCACGCTCGGGTCGAGGTGCTTCTCCGCGATGCCGAGCGTGGTTCTGGCGACGGTGGCGAGCTGCGCCGTGTCCGACGGGGCCAACGCCGGATCTCGCAGCTCGGTCGAAATGTCGGCGTAGACCGTTTCGGCGATCGAACTCTGCTTGGCGTCGATCGGCTCCTGGATCAGGGCGCTGACCGCGAAACTTCCGGCGGTCAGGAAGAGGCCTATGCCGATCTTCCGCAGCGGCGTCGGCTCAAAGAACCTGCCCATGAAGGGGTACACGACGTACGTGAAGAGCGGGATGCCGAGCAGAATCATCACCGGGTTGACCGCCTGAATCGAGGACGGGAGCCAGACGATCCCGAAGTCGCGATTCATCTGATCGGCCTGGATGACCCAAGCCGACCCGGTCTGGTCGAAGATCGCCCAGAACATCGGGACGAAGAGGAGGAAGAGCGGCGAGAGGTTCAGGAGCGCGCGGACGCCCGCGGGGCTGAACGTCTCCTTGAAGAACTTGAGGCCACTCGGCGGCACGTGGATGAAGCGATGGCGGCCGAGCCAGAAGACGAAGGTCGCGAGCGCCATCAGGGCGCCCGGGAGACCGAACGCGAGCCAGGGCCCGAACTTTTGGAGCAGCCAGGGCGTGAGGGCCTGGGAGGCGGCCGCGCCGACGTTGATCGAGAAGTAGAACCAGTTGAACACCTGCGTCATCAGGTGCTTGTTGCCGCTTCCGAACTGATCGCCGACGTGCGCCGACACGCACGGCTTGATGCCGCCCGCGCCGAGGGCGATGAAGAACAGACCGGAGTACAGGAACGGCTCCATGTCCCAGGCTTCGATGTGCGGTCCGACGTCCATGAGGGCGAGAAGACCGTGCCCGAGGCAGTAGAGAAGGCTGATTGTGAGGATCGTCCAGTACTTGCCAAACAGGACGTCCGCGACGATGGCGCCCATCATCGGCGTCAGGTACGCGGCGGCGACGAAGAGGTGGAAGACGCCCTTGGCGCTCTCGTCCGTCAGCGTCGCGTCGTTCCCCGCGGCGTCGATCAGGTACTGGGTCATGAAAACGACCAGGATCGATCGCATGCCGTAGAAGCTGAACCGTTCCGCCGCCTCGTTCCCAATGATGAATGGCACGCCGCCCGGCATGCCCTTTACGGTCGGGTCAGGCTTGGTCCGCCAGGGGCCCTTGCTCATATCCGTTCAGCTCCTCTTGGCTTTCGAGTCTGCAAAGTCGGCCCACACTAAGGCCAATCGGGCGCCCGCACAAGGCAGCGGCCCATGAGACCCGTCAGCCCTCGTTCACGACGATGAGGTCGGCCGCTGCGCGGTAGACCTCCGCGTAACGACCGAACACGGGGTCCGCGACCTCGTCGAAAAACGCTGCGGCCTCGACCTGCGACCATCCCCGTTCGCCCAGCTCGCGGTCGATGACGCGGCGGCGACGTTCGCCGCGGCTCGCCTCGACGTACATCGCGAGATCGAGCGCTCCCCGCGCGGGTGGCGCCAAAGCGTGGATCCCCTCAATGATGACGACGCCGCCCTCTGCCGGCGCATCCGCGGGCTCGTAGCCGATCCTCGCGTGGCGATCAAACGACCAGACGGGGAGCGCCACTGCCCGTCCGGCGCGGAGCGACGCGGCCTGATCGGCGAGCAGGTCGAGATCAGCCGATTCGGGGAGGTCGTAAAGATCGGGCGTCAGGTCGTCATAGTCGGGAAGATACCGGTCGGTCGAAATGACGAGGCTCGCCGAAAGCGATTCCGCCAGCCGTGCCGCGACCGTGCTCTTCCCCGCGCCCTGCGGCCCGGTCAGGCCGATCACCGTCCGTCGCCGGTTCGAGGCTCGACGGGCCACGAGATCGGCCGCGCGTCGTGTCGCCTCCTGGATGTCCACCGTGTCCGTCATGGGCCGACGGTATGCGTTACCTTCGCGTCTTCGCCCGAACGGGATCAGCCAGCCCGCCCGGCGCCAGGGACCACGCATGCAGAGATTCATCGGACTGATCGGTATCGCCGTGCTCGTCGGGATCGCGCTGGCGATGTCCTCCGCGCGCAAACGCGTCGATTGGCGGATCGTGGTCATGGGCATCGCCTTCCAGGCGGTGCTCGCGGTGCTCGTCCTGTCGTTTCAGCCCGTCGTGGTCGCGTTCGACGCGCTCGCGGACGGTGTGAACAGCGTGATCGGGGCTGCAGATGCGGGCATCGCGTTCATGTTCGGGCCGAACCTCGCCGACCCGTCGGGTCCGTGGGGGTTCGTGTTCCTGGTACGGGTGCTGCCGGTCATCATCTTCTTCAGTGCCCTGATGGCGGTGCTTTACCACATCGGCGTGATGCAGCGGCTGATCGCCGCCCTCGCGTGGGTGCTGCGGGGCGTGCTCCGTGTCACGGGCGCCGAGGCACTCGTCGTCGCGGCCAACGTCTTCGTGGGGCAGACCGAGGCCCCTCTCTGTATCCGTCCCTATCTCGACAAGCTCAGTCGCTCACAGCTTGCGGTGCTCATGGTCGGCGGTTTCGCGACGATCGCGGGATCGGTCCTTGCGGGCTATGTCGGGCTCCTGGGCGCCGAATTCACGCGGCACTTCATCGCGGCCAGCGTCATGTCCGCCCCCGCGGCGTTCGTCATAGCGAAGATCCTCGAACCCGAGGTCGGCGAGCCGATCGAGGGCGGGCTCGGAGCTGAATGGGGGGGCGAACGCGCGGGCAACGTCCTCGATGCCGCCGCCGCTGGCACTTCCGATGGTCTTCGGCTCGCTCTCAACGTCGGCGCGATGCTCATCGCGTTCGTGTCGTTGCTCGCTTTGGCCAACCTATTCGTGGGGTGGGTCGGCTCGTTCTTTGGGGTGTCGGTCAGCGTTGAGTCCATTCTTGGGTACGCGCTGGCACCGCTGGCGTTCCTCCTCGGAGCCCCGTGGGCGGAAGCCCCACAGCTCGGAACGCTGCTTGGTCAGAAGGTGATTCTGACGGAATTCATCGCGTACAGCTCACTCGCCGACATGGCCCACGCGGAGACGCCGATCAGCGTTCGCACGGAAACGATCGCGGCGTATGCGCTCTGCGGCTTCGCCAATATTCCATCCATTGCTATCCAGATTGGAGGGCTCTCCGCCCTCGTCCCGGAGCGGCGGAGCGAAATCGCGGGTCTTGGGTTCCGCACCATGATCGGCGGCGCCCTTGCTTCCTGGATGACCGCGGCGATTGCGGGACTCTTCATCCCGTACACCACGGTATAACAGGGCATGCGATTTAAGCCGAACCGTTCTCTCGTCGGCATGGTCCACGTCGGCGCCCTGCCGGGAACGCCTGCGGCGAACACGCCCGTGGAACTTCTCGCCGCCAACGCCGCGATGGAAGCCCGCGCGCTCGCCGAGGCTGGCTTCGACGCGATCATCATCGAGAACATGCACGACACGCCGTATGTCCAGGGCGACCGTCTCGGGCCGGAGGTCGTCGCCGCGATGACCCGTGTGGCGCTCGAGGTCGAGGCGGCGGCGCCCGTTCCGATCGGCGTGCAGATCCTCTCGGGCGGGGCCCGACATGCTCTCGCCGTCGCGGCGGCATCGACAGCGACGTTCATCCGCGTTGAGAACTTCGCGTTCGCCCATGTAGCCGACGAGGGATTGATGGCCGAGGCCGAGCCCGGACCGCTCCTCCGCTACAGGCGAACGATCGATGCGTTTCACGTCAAGATCTACGCCGACATCAAGAAGAAGCACGCGTCACACGCTCTGACGGCTGACATCGATATCGCCGACGCGGCCCGGGCCGCCGAGTTCTTCGGCGCCGATGGACTGATCGTCACCGGGGCCTGGACCGGTCATGCTGCAACGCCCGACGACATCGCGCGTGCCAAGGAGGCGTCGTCGATCCCTCTGCTCGTTGGCAGCGGCGTCACAAGCGAGAACGTCGGCGACTATCTCGAGGTCGCCGACGCCGTCATCATCGGCTCTGCGATCAAGCACGAAGGCGATTGGCGTAATCCGGTTGATCCGCTCGCCGCGGAGCGGCTCGTCAAGTCCGCCCGCGGCTAGCGATTCACGCGATCAGACCAAGCGGGCCACTGCGTGCGCCTTCAGCGGGTGCTACGGACGGACGCGTGGTGACCTCGACGGTCGGCAGACGGTCGGCCGATCGCTGAAGTTCCTCCGCGGCCCGACGAGCAACCACCCGCAACGCTTCCCACCCGGAGATACCGCCCCGGAGCGTGACAACCGCGCCGGAAGCCAGCCCGATCTCGACCGCACCGAATCCACCTCGCGTAGCGAGGGCGGAGTTGGCCTTGACGGGCACCGGGCCGACGCGGGTCCTGATCTCACGCGCGCCGCCGGCGATCTCTCGACGCTCGGCGGTCGCAACGAGACGAAAGCGACGTCCCGCGGCCCAGGTCTTCTCGATCTCGCGCGTCCCGACCGCTTCGACGCCACGAGTGGGAATGCTCCGCCAATCGACTGCTTCGCCGAACGCCTCCGACGCGAGCACCGCGAGGCGCTGGGCCGCGATCGCCCCCGACAACTCGTCCTGCGCTGACCACGGCGATAGTCCTGCGTCGGTCGCCGAAAGGATTGCGTCGTCCGAGTCGGCCCCGACAGCCGCTGCGTCAAACGCCGCCGCGGCCCCCGGGCTCGCCGACAAGCGGACGTACACGATCTCATCCTCGGTCGCGAGGCTGCGTATTGCCTCAAGGGCGGGGATCGCGCCGGTCGCCGCCGGGCTGACATCGACGTTCGTACGCTTCGAACCCTTGGCTACAAGCGATGCCGCGACCGACGGCGAGAGCACCACCGCCGGCAAATCGCGAACCGATTCGGCTCCTCCGGCGTCAACGATGACATCGACGTCGGTGACGGCGCTCTCATCGATCGCGTACGAAGCACGTAGCCATTCGGCGAGCACCCCGTCGCCGATGACTCGAGGCGTCGACGCGGGCACATCGATGACTGCGTCGGTCGGGGTGACGCCGAGGCGCCTTGCGAGCAGATTCGCGCGGCGCGGGAGACGTCCGACCGGCCCGTCAGCGAAACGGGCGACTACGAGTGGCGTCGCGAGGCGTCCGGCGACGAAAACGCCAGTGAGCGCCGCGCCGTCTTCGCCCAAGTTCACGGGCGTTCCGTCGAGCTCATCGACGCCCACGCCGCCCGGTAGGACGACAACGTTCGCAGTCTCGAACGCCTTTGCTAGCGATCGGGCTGGCAATCGGCGCGGCTCCGCCGAGACCGCGGCCCCGCGGGCGAGCGGATACGCGGTCACGGTCGAGGTCGCGATGCCTGACTCCCGGAGGGCGTCGGCGAGATCGGTAGTGCGTTCGGTCGCGGGGGCGTTGAGCAGCGTTGCGCGATCGGCGACCCCGGCGAGCGGGGTCAGGGAGCTCGCCCGCCGGTTTGCCTCGTCGATCTGATCGCGATCGGCCTCGCACACCACGATGACCTGCATCCCGCGACGAACGAGTCCGAGGATGTGGCCGGTCACTGCGTCCTGCGCCGCGCGGTCATCCGCGGGAAAGGCAGGGAGATTCAGTACGACGGTGGCGTCAAGGTTCATGGCGTTCTCCTCGAGCGATCCTTCTGAAAGCTCTTTCGAATCCTGCTCATCCGTTCGCTGGTGGGGTGAACCGGGAATGAAAAAAGCCACCGGCTTGGCGGTGGCTTCTGGTCGTCATCAGGCTTATGGCTGGTCTTACGACGCCCCGGGCCCATGCGAGCAGAATCCACCGCACACCTGCTGGCAGGTGAGGTGCATCTGGCAAACTCGCATGTGAATCGAAAGGGTCGTCATGGTGTGATCTGCCTCAACGTTACCTTGTTCGGTCAACCTGTCAATGGCGTTGCACTGAATTCGCTCGATTCGACAATCATTCCGGCGAACGGCTGGCCATCGCTCCCGGTCTATCGTCACCCGCGATGTCCCCCCCAGTCAGCGAACTCCGCGAACAGATCGCACGCTGCAATCTCTTCGACCGCCGTCGGTTCGCCGGTTGGCTCCGCAAGCTTGAACGGTCTCGAAGTCCGCGTCGTGAGCGGGAACAGCGGCTCGATGCCTTGGTTCGACAGGTCGAACTCGCCGCTGATGCGCACGAACGGCGGGTTGCGGCGATACCACCGATCGACTACCCCCCGGATCTCCCGGTCGCCCAGGAGGCCCCGCGGATCGCCGAGGCGATTCGTGAGCATCAGGTCGTGGTGGTCTGTGGTGAGACAGGCTCGGGAAAAACGACCCAGCTTCCCAAGATCTGCATCGAGGCCGGCCGAGGGCGTGATGGCCTGATCGGCCACACGCAGCCTCGCCGACTCGCGGCCCGCGCCGTCGCGGCACGCATCGCCGAGGAGATGAACGTCCCGCTCGGCGGCGTGGTCGGCGCCAAGGTTCGCTTCGGCGATCAGACGTCCGTCACGACGCTCGTCAAACTCATGACCGACGGCATCCTCCTCGCGGAGTCGCGGGGCGATCGCCTTCTGGAGCGGTACGACACGATCATCATCGACGAGGCGCACGAGCGGAGCCTCAATATCGACTTCCTCCTGGGCTACCTCACAGAGGTCCTCGCGAAGCGGCCTGATCTGAAGGTCGTTATCACTAGCGCCACGATCGACCCGCAACGATTCGCCGACCATTTCGAGAAGCACCTGCACGCCAAGACGCCCGTGATCCTGGTCGAGGGGCGGTCATACCCGGTCGAGGTGCGGTACCGACCTCCTGTCGAGGCTCCGGGCGCCGACGGCGACGACGACATCGCGAGTTGGTCCGCCGAGACCGGGGATATCACTGCCGGCGTCCTCGCGGCAATGGACGAGATCGAGAACGAGCCGCGCGGTGATGTCTTGGTGTTCATGCCGGGCGAGCGGGAGATCCGCGAGACGGCCAAGGCGCTGCGTAAACGGTACCTCGGTTCGTCGAACGTCGAAGTTCTGCCGCTCTATGCACGCCTGTCGTACGCAGAGCAGAAGCGGATTTTCGCGCCGCACGGTGGTCGGCGCGTCGTCGTCGCGACCAATGTCGCCGAGACTTCGATCACCGTGCCCGGGATCCGATACGTCATCGATCCGGGACTGGCTCGTATCAGCCGATACTCGCCTCGGTCCAAGGTCCAGGGGCTCCCCGTCGAGGCGATCAGCAAGGCGTCGGCCGATCAGCGCAAGGGGCGATGCGGTCGCGTCGGGCCGGGCGTGTGCTACCGGCTGTACTCCGAGAACGACTTCGAGCACCGCGAGCCGTTCACCGCGCCTGAGATCATGCGCACGAACCTCGCGGGCGTGGTCCTTCAGATGGCCTCACTTCGTCTCGGACGGCCTGAGCGGTTCCCGTTCGTCGAGGCCCCGGACGGTCGGCTCATCAGGGATGGATACGAAACGCTCCGTGAGGTGGGGGCGGTTGACGCCGACGGGAATCTCACGCGACACGGCGAAGAGATGGCTCGCTTGCCCATCGACCCCAGGATTGCGCGGATGCTCATCGCGGGGCATCACGAGGGGTGTCTGCACGAGGCATTGATCGTCGCCAGCGGGTTGAGCATCCAGGATCCCCGCGATCGCCCGGCGGAGCAGGCCGACGCCGCGGATGAGGCGCACGCACAGTTCAAGGACCCCGCGGGCGACTTCATGGGGCTGCTCAAGCTCTGGCAGTTCTACCACGACCACATCCGCCCGCTGAGCCGATCGAAGCGGACGAAGGCGTGCGCACAGAACTTCCTGTCCGAGCGCCGTCTCCGCGAGTGGCTCGAGATGCAGGGCCAGATCCGCCCGCTCCTGAGCGAGATGGGGTACCACTTCAACACTAAGCCGGCGCACCCTGACGCGGTGCATCGGGCGCTTCTCGCGGGCCTTCTCACGAGCATCGGGCGGAAGAAAACCCAGAGCGAGTACGAGGGCACGCGGGGCGCCCGGTTCGTTCTGCATCCGAGCTCGTCGCTGTTCAACGAGCGACCGAAATGGGTCATGGTGGCCGAGCTTGTGCGCACAACACGCCTCTACGGGCGCACCGTGGCGAAGATCGATCCATCTTGGATCGAGCCGATCGCCGGCGATCTCGTCAAGCGGTCGTACGCCGAGCCGCACTACGACGAGCGCAGCGCCCGGGTCATGGCGTACGAGCGAGTCCTGTTGGCCGGGCTCGAGATCGTCGCGCGTCGGCGCGTTGACTATCGCAACGTCGATCCGGTCGAGTCACGCAGGCTGTTCATCCAGCACGGGCTGGTTGATGGGGCGTTCGAAACCGGCGCGAGGTGCATCGTTCACAACCGGGCGCTCGAACGCGAGCTTTCCGAACTCGAGCACAAGGCGAGGCGCCGCGATCTGCTCGCCGAGGCCGAGGCGCGTTTCGATTTCTACGACCGTCGCCTCCCGCCCGACGTCTGCTCCGGCGACACGTTCGAGGCTTGGATCAGGAAAGCCGAGCGCGAAGACCCGAAGTTCCTGTTTATGGCGCCCGAGGACGTCGTGATCGGCGATACCGCCGATCTGACGCCCGAGTCGTACCCCGATCGTTTCCGATTCGGTAAGACCGAACTCACACTCGACTATCGCTTCGATCCTGCAGACGACCGGGACGGCGTCACGGTCGATGTGCCGGTCAGCGTCCTCGGCCAGCTTGGTCCCGATCAGGTGGATCGCCTCGTGCCCGGATTGCTTCCGGCGAAGATCGAATCGCTGATCCGGACGCTTCCGAAGGCGACGCGTCGTCAGTTCGATATCGGACCTCTCTCGCGAACGCTCGCGGGCGAGTTCGCCCGAGGAACCGGTCCGCTGGTTGGCTCGCTGGCAGGGCGTCTCTCACAGCTCACGGGTGTGCGGATCACCGCCGACATGTTCCGTGAGGAGGCCATCGACCGTCACCTCCGACTCAACATCCGGGTGGTCAACGACGACGGAGAGACACTCGCGGAAGGTCGCGACCTGATCGAGATCAAGCAGACGCTCGCCGAGCACGTCGAGGCGGGATTCCGCGAGGTCGCCTCGGAGAAGAACGAGTGGATCCGAGACGGGCTGACCGACTGGACGTTCGGCGATCTCCCAAAGAGCGTCGAGATCGAGACGGAGACGCTCACGGTCCATGGCTACCCCGCCATCGTCGATCAAGGGGACGCCGTCGGGCTCCGATTGCTCGACTCGCCCGAAGCCGCGAAGAAGCTCACGCGCCGCGGGGTCATGCGGTTGCTGTCTCGGCGGGTGCGCACCGACCTGAAGCTGACCCCCGACGCGATCAGCAACTTCAGCGAGTTGGCGACGCTTTACGCGACCCTCGGGCCGACCAGCAAGCTGCGGGATGAACTCATTCTCCTGCTCGCCGAGCGTGTGTGCGTGGGGGACAACAAGCCGCCAAGGACGCACGCCGCGTTCGTCGAAGCCCTCGACCGAGGGTGGAACCGCCTGGCTTCGACGATCGAGGAGGTGGGGCCGTCGGTCCGACAAACGCTGGGGCGGCGGCAGCAGATCCTGGCGATTCTCGAATCGAAGACGCCCGCGGACTGGGGGCCGTCGCTCGGCGACATCCGCGAGCAGCTCACGCTTCTGTTCTCCGAGCATTTCCTGACCGAGACGCCCTACCGGTGGCTTCGGTGCTATCCGCGGTATCTTCGTGCGATGCTGACGAGGATCGAGAAGCTCCGGGGCGGTGGGGTCGGACGTGATCGCGAGCTCGCGATCGAAGCGAGGAAGTGGCAGGCGAAGTGGACCGAGCGGCGAGCGAAGCACGACGCGGAGGGGGTCACAGACCCCGAGCTCGACGAATATCGATGGATGGTCGAGGAGTACCGCGTTTCGCTGTTTGCCCAAGATCTGACGACGGCGGTATCGGTTTCACCGAAGCGGCTCGAGCGGCAGTGGGAGAAGGTCAGGCCGTGAGAGCGGACGTCATTGCCACATGTCCGAGTGAATCGGTTGGTCCAAAAAAAGGCCCGGGAGCCGGCGGAAAACGCAGCCGGCTCCCGGTACGGGAAGAGAAGAAATTGCGGGTGGCGTGAGCTATCACGCCGAGGCAGGGTACGGTATGAGCACCATACCAGCGAGAGTCATTCCACGTTACCCTCAACTTTCCGGGCGTCACGTGGCAAGGATGCATTGAGATGGCGAATAACCCTGATCGAGATCGAACCGGTAAGACGACTGGTTCCGGTGGCGCCCGCGTTTCCATCAAGACCGTGGCAGACGCCGCCGGTGTGTCGATCGCGACCGTAAGTCGCGTTCTGAACACGCCCTCCATCGTAGCGGAGGGTACGGCGGATCGCGTGTTGCAGGCGGTTCGGGACCTCGGTTACCGCCCGAACCTCTTTGCCAAGGGCCTGATGACTCGCAAGAGTCGGGTTCTGGGCGTGTCGCTCCCGGAATGGAGCGGGGACTCTTATGCGGAGTTAATGCGGGGCGCCGACCATCGAGCCCGCGAATTGGGGTACCACCTTCTGGTCACCACCAACAGCCACCAGCCCGCTGGCGAGGGGCTGCCGCCCGCGTTCGCCCTCGACCTGATCGATGGCATGATCGCCATGGTCACGTCCCGAGCGGCGCAGGACATCGACGCCCTGCTCGAACTGAACATGCCAGTGGTTTTGCTGACCTCGAACGCGGACAAGGTCGGCGACGACACCGTCGAACTCGACAATTACGTCGGCGCCCACCAGGCGGCCCACCACCTCGCCGACGGCACCGACGCGAATCGCTGCTACTTCGTTGGCGGCCCGGCGACCAATCGGGATGCCATCCGCCGGGCGGCAGCGTTCCGCGACGCCCTGCTCGAACGCGGTCACAGCGTGCGAGCCGACCAGATCAATCACGGGGCCTGGTCGTTCCAGTGGGGTTGGGAGTGGGCGGGCAAACTGCTGGAAGCGGGTCAACTCGCCGGCTCGGCGGTCCTCGCGGGAAACGACGAGATCGCGGTTGCCATCAGCCATCGGGCCAGGGACGCGGGTCTGAGCGTGCCCGGCGACGTTCGAGTGGTCGGATTCGACGATGCGCGCGTGTGTCCGTTCCTCGATCCTCCGCTCTCATCTGTGAGGGTTCCGAATCGTCGGATTGGCGTGGAGGCGGTGAGCCTCCTAATTCGTCGGATCGAGTCCCCCGAGGCAGAGCCGACCCGCGTGCGCGTGCCGACGCGGCTCGTGATCCGAGAGAGCAGCCAGTACTAAGCCTCGACGGTGCTTTCCGGGCTGTCTCGGAAATCGGCGGTCGGGGCTGAGCAGACGTCCTCCGGGGAACGCGGGGCGTTGATCGGGGCGGTCTGGTCCGAACGTCTCCCATGCAGACGGTCGAAGTCGTTGGGCAGCGTGGTGACCCGGCCTTCGTTATTGGGTATCGTGGTGGACACAGGCCAGCAGCAGGAGACCCTGTGACACAGATGAGGCCCATGGATTCCGAGCGTGAAGCGGCGTGCGTGCAGGGCGCGGTGGCTGGTGACGAGGAGGCTCTCTCAGAGCTTCTCGCCGTCTTCGGCCCGGAAGTTCGGGAACGCTTGAAGAGCAAGATCGGCCCGCAGTGGCGCGGCACGCTCGACGAGGACGACGTGATGCAGGTCACGTATCTCGAAGCGTTTCTGCGCATCAACCAGTTCAAGCCGCGCGGCGCCGGTTCGTTCATGGCTTGGCTGAGCCAGGTCGCGGAGAACAACCTTCGAGACGCGCTCCGCGGGCTTCAGGCCGCCAAGCGTCCGAACCCGCGCGACCGCGTGCAGGTGACGCCGAAGCCGGGCGAGGATTCGTACATCGCGCTCGTCGAGATGCTCGGGACCACCGAGGCGACGCCGAGCCGCGCCGCCGCGAAGACCGAGGGCGCCGCTCTGCTCGAGCACGCGCTCGGAACGCTTCCGCCGGACTACGAGCGGGTGGTGAGGCTCTACGACCTTGAGGGGCAGTCGGCGGCCGATGTCGCGGCCCAGCTCGGGCGGACGCAGGGCGCTATCTACATGCTTCGGGCGCGGGCGCACCAGCGGCTCGCCGATGCGCTCGGATCGCAGTCGAGGTTCTTCAGCGACCCGGGTCGCTAGGCGGACGCCGAGCGGAAGAGGCATGGCAGATCGCGATCGGGACACCGAGGCGAGGACCGACATCGTCGACGCGAGCGCCGACGAGCCGGTGACTTCTCCGATCGACGCCCCGAGCACGGGCGGGTCGGCGCAGACCGCTCCCTACGTTCCGGCTAAGCCTGCGGGCGAGCCCGACACGGAACTCTCGCTGATCGAAGCGGCAAAGCTTCAGGCGCAGCACCGATCGAAGCCGGCGCTTCGAGGCGGCGCGGGGGCGAGTTCGATCCCCGGTTATCGGATTCTCCGTGAGTTGCATCGTGGCGGTCAGGGCGTCGTGTACCTCGCCATCCAGGAGGGGACGCGCCGCAAGGTCGCCATCAAGGTGATGCGTGAGGGGCCCTTCAGCGGTCCGGGTGATCGCGTGCGGTTCGAGCGCGAGGTGCAGGTGCTCGCGCAGATCAACAACGCGAACATCGTCGGCATCCTCGACAGCGGCGTCTCCGCGGGCTCGTACTACTACGTGATGGATTTTGTCGGCGGGTATGCCCTCGACGAGTGGAACCGTCACCTCGAGCCGAGCCACGACGAGATTCTCAAGCTCTTCGGCGTGATCTGCGAGGCGGTCAACGCGGCCCATCTCCGCGGCGTGATCCACCGCGATCTCAAGCCGAGCAACGTCCGCGTGACGCCCCAGGGTGTTCCCAAGATCCTCGACTTCGGTCTCGCGAAGGTCGCGGATTCGGCGGAGGTCAATCAGGGCTATACCGTCGCGACGGCGATGACAGCCACGGGCCAGTTCGTCGGCTCGCTCCCGTGGTCGAGTCCGGAGCAGGCGCGAGGCGAGGGCGACAAGATCGACGTGCGAACGGACGTCTACGCGCTCGGCGTCATGCTCTATCAGCTCATCTGCGGGCAGTTTCCGTACCGCATCGACGGCCCGATGGCCCAGGTCGTCGACAGCATCACGAAGACCGATCCTGCTCGGCCGCGATCGCTCAACAAGCAGATTTCGAGCGACCTGGAGTCGCTGCTGCTCAAGCCGCTCGCCAAGC
Organism: Phycisphaerae bacterium; assembly: GCA_002706885.1. Classification (GTDB taxonomy): domain Bacteria; phylum Planctomycetota; class Phycisphaerae; order Phycisphaerales; family UBA1924. The sequence goes on along the minus strand of PAKY01000022.1, from coordinate 1,697 downwards.
AGCGGGAGTATCGGTACCAGACGGCGGGTGAGTTCGCGCGCGACATCCAGCGGTATCTCCAGGGCGAGCCGGTCGAGGCGAAGCGGGGCAGCGCGCAGTACCTCATCCGCAAGCTGCTCGGGCGGTACTGGGTCGCGGCGTCGATTGCGGCGGCGGTCGTCATCATCGCGCCGCTCGCGGTGGCGGCCGGAATTCTGCTGACCGCTTCGTCGGCGGACACGGACGCGGTACGGCGGCAGAACGAGGGGTTGATCAAGCGAATCGATGACCTCTCCGCCGAACTAGAGGAGGCTCAGCGTGAGCGGGACGATCTGCGCGAGCGGCTTCGCGCGGCGGGCCTTTCCGCGGGTGGGGGTTGAGGCGTCGCGAGGTACGCCTCGAGTTCCGCAGGGACGTTCTTGATCCCCCGCCGATGCGCCTTGGCGACCGCGTATTCGAGCGACCGACGCATGCGCCGCTTGACCGCGTCGGTCACCGTGATCCCCTCGCGCTCCATGGTGTCGACCGCGAACTGCCAGGCCCGGTACTCCTCGAGACAGCGAGGGCGGACGCTCCCGACGCCGATCGCGTGGTGTCCGACCTCATGGAGAAAGATCGCGGCCGACATCGGTCCCTTGGGCTTCGGAGATTCCAGGAGCTTCTCGACGCGGCCGTTGGCGTGGACGACGAGAGAAGCAACTCCCGACATGCTCGTCCGCCATCGTGTCACTCTGATGCCATAGGCCCGGAGCATCTCACGCGTGACGCGTTCGTAACGCTCGGTCATCGGTCCGCTCCGCTTGCCGGAGGGCTGGCGCCTCATAGGACGCTTGGCGACGACGGCGGGCGGCGACACCTTTCGATCGCCGAAGAGCAGCGACCAGAGCGTTGGTTCGCGCTTGGATCGGGTTACGCGGGAAGCGCGGGGCATGTGATCATTTCACCTGCTTCGACCGATCGGCCGTTGGCGAAGTCACGCCAGGACATGGGGCGTTTGCCAGCGGGCTGGACATCTATCAGGCGGAGCACGCCGCCGGGTCGGCAGGCGATATGTCCCTTCGCCGCGTCGAGAACGGCGCCGGGTTCTTGGGCTGCCGGCATCGCCTGCTCCGCGATGGCGCGGATCAGTTTGAGTGGCTCGCCACGGAACGACGCGGTCACACCAGGCCATGGGGAGAGCCCATTGATCCGAGCGGCGCACACGACGGCGTCGTCAGCGAAGTCAACCCATCCATCGGCTTTGGAAAGCTTGGGGGCAATGGTGACGAGCGACTCGTCCTGATCGGTCGGTGACAGAAGGCCCTTCTCGTGGTCCGTCAAGACGTCTTGGATGACTGCGGGGCCGTCAGCGGCGAGGAGGTCGTGCAGTCCGCCCGCGGTCTGGTCCGGTCCGATCTGGCGTTCGGACTGCGCGTAGACGACCCCCGCGTCCATCCGATCCGCCAACGCGATCACGCTGTTGCCCGTGATCCGGTCCCCCGCGACGATCGCCGCGTTGATGGGAGCGGCGCCTCGCCAGCGCGGCAAGCGGGACGCGTGGAGGTTGACGGCGAATCGATCAGCGAGCAGATCCGACGGAAGCTTCTGCCCGTAGGCGATGACAACCCAAGCGTCGGCGTCGATCGCGCGGATCTCGTCAACGGCGGCCTTGATCCGATCAGGCTTGTGCAAAGGCACGTCCGCCATGTCGGTCGCGGCGTAGCTCGCGATCGGCGTCG
>PAKY01000021.1 GCA_002706885.1 Phycisphaerae bacterium | reverse complement strand
CTCGGATCGGCGTCGGGATCGGACGCCCGCCTGAGCTCGGACATCACCTTCACGCTCATGACGAGGTGCACGAACGGGACCAGGAACCATCCCACCGCCCAGCCCGTCGAGATCTTCATACCGCCCGCGCCGAGCCGCCGGGCGCTCGCGTTCGCCTTGGCGACCCAGACGAGGAAGAGCACAATGATCGGCAGATACACCGCGAGCAGCGGCACACCCGAGAAGGCCCGCGCGGCAAGACCGAGATCCGCCACCTCCGCGTCCGACGTAGCGATACCGAGCGTCTGAACAACACTGCCGGCCGCGAAACAGACGCGGAAGAACGCGAAGACGCCGAGGAGAACGCAGACCGCGAGCACGACGCCGCCGGGCGGTATCGCGGGCGCACGCGACCGCTCGTCGCTCTCAAGTCCTTGTTGATCAACCGCGCGTTCCATCGACCCGGAGCATACCGGGCCGATGGAACGACGCCGCTCGATCGACCGGCCTTACGCCCCCGCGCCCTGCCTCGCCGCGTTGAGCTTCTTGCGGATCACCGTGTGCAGGATGCCGCCGTTGCGGTAGTACTCGATCTCCACGGGCGTATCGAGCCTGCTCAGGCAGGTGAACTCGACGCTCTCGCCGCTCGGACGCGTCGCGCGGACGCGGACCTCGGCGCCCGGCTCGGGCGGGCTCGGCATGCTGACCTCGAACGTCTCATCGCCCTTGAGCCCAAACGTCTTCGCGTTCTCACCCTGCTGGAAGACCAGCGGGAGCACGCCCATGAACACCAGGTTGCTGCGGTGGATGCGCTCGAAGCTCTCCGCGATGACCGCCCGCACGCCGAGCAGCAGCGTGCCCTTCGCCGCCCAGTCGCGGCTCGAGCCCATGCCGTAGTCCTTGCCCGCGAGCACCACGAGCGGCGTGCCCGCCCGCTTGTAGTTCATCGCGGCGTCGTAGACGTACGCCACGGGCGCTTCGGCGAGCGTGTTCCCCTTCGTGAAGTCGCGCGTCCAGCCGCCTTCGGGGATCTTGCCATCCTCGGCCCGGGCGATCTGGTTCCGCACACGCACGTTGGCGAACGTGCCACGCGTCATCACCTCGTCGTTGCCGCGCCGGCTGCCGTAGCTATTGAAGTCACGCTGATCGACGCCCTTCGAGAGCAGGTACTGCCCCGCGGGCGTCTCCGGCTCGATGCGCCCCGCGGGCGAGATGTGGTCCGTCGTGACCGAATCGCCCAGCATGCACAGCACGCGCGCCCCCGCGATCGACGGGAAGCCCGGCGCGTCCTCGCCCATGCCGTCGAAGAACGGCGGGTTGTGGATGTACGTGCTGCCGTCGTCCCACGGGTACAGCTCGCTCTCGCTCACCGGGACCTTGTTCCACGTCTCGTTCTCGGTGAACACGCCCGCGTACTTGCTCTCGAACTGCTCCCGCGTCAGGCACGCCTTCTTGGTCTCGAGCACCTCCGCCTGCGTCGGCCAGATGTCCTTGAGGTAGACGTCCTTCCCGTCGGGCGTCTTGGTGATCGGATCGGTATGCAGGTTGATATCGACCGTGCCCGCGATCGCGTACGCGACGACGAGCGGCGGGCTCGCGAGATAGTTCGCCTTCACCGCGGGATGCACGCGACCCTCGAAGTTCCGGTTGCCGCTCAGCACGCTCGCGACCGCGAGGTCGCCCTTCTTGATCGCCTGCTCGATCTCGGGCGGGAGCGGACCCGAGTTCCCGATGCACGTCGTGCACCCGTAGCCGACCGTGTGGAAGCCGAGCGCCTCGAGGTCCTCGGTCAGGTTCGCCTTGTCGAAGTACTCGGTCACGACCTTGCTGCCCGGGGCGAGCGAGGTCTTGACCCACGGGCAACGCGTGAGCCCGAGCGCCCGCGCCTTCCTCGCAACGAGGCCCGCCGCGATCATCACGTCCGGGTTCGATGTGTTCGTGCAACTCGTGATCGCCGCGATCACCACGTCGCCGTGCGTCAGCGGCACCTTCATCCCGGCCTGCGGCGGGTGGCTCGCCTCCGTCAGCGCGACGACGACCGTGTCGGAGCCTTCTCCCTCCTCCGCCGCGTCGGGGTTCACCGCGCTGTTCGCGGGCTCGCCCCCCTCGCCCGCCCAGCGGTTGAGATTGACCGACTCGCACGGCACCCGCTTGCCGAACGCGTCCACGAGGTCCTTGTGCCACTGAGCACGCATCGAGCTGAGCAGCACCCGGTCCTGCGGACGCTTCGGGCCCGCGAGCGACGGCTGGACCGTCGAGAGATCGAGCTCGAGGACGTCGGTGTACACCGGCTCGGGCGTCTCAGGCGTCCACCAGAGCTGGTTCGCCTTCGCGTACGCCTCGGCGAGCTCGACCTCTTCGTCGGAGCGGCCCGTGAAGCGCAGGTAGTCGATCGCCACATCGTCGAGCGGGAAGAAGCCGATCGTCGCGCCGTACTCAGGCGCCATGTTCGCGATCGTCGCGCGGTCGGGCAAGCTCAACGCCGCCACGCCGTCACCGAAGAACTCGACGAACTTCTCAACCACGCCCCGCTCGCGGAGCATCTGCGTCACCGTGAGCACGAGGTCGGTCGCCGTCGAGCCCTCCGGCAGCCTGCCCTTCAGACGGAAGCCGATCACCTCGGGCGTGAGCATGTACACCGGCTGTCCCAACATCACGGCCTCGGCCTCGATGCCGCCGACGCCCCAGCCCACCACGCCGAGACCATTGATCATCGTCGTGTGGCTGTCGGTGCCGACGAGGCTGTCCGGGTAAACCTCGATGTCGCCCGCGACCTCCCGCTGCAGCGTGCCGCGGGCGAGATACTCGAGGTTCACCTGGTGCACGATGCCCGTCGCGGGCGGCACGCAGCGGAAGTTGCTCAGCGACTGCTGGCCCCACTTCAGGAACCGGTACCGCTCGTTGTTCCGCTCGAACTCCCGTTCGGCGTTGATCGTCAGCGCCACCCGCGTCGCGAAGTCGTCGACCTGCACCGAGTGATCAATCACGAGGTCGCACGGCACGTCAGGATTAATCTCGCGAGCGTCGCCGCCCAGCGTCTTCATCGCGTCCCGCATCGCGGCGAGGTCCACCACGCACGGCACGCCCGTGAAGTCCTGGAGCACCACGCGCCCCGGCATGAACGGCAGCTCGACCCGGTTGACGCTCTTCGCCTCATAGCTCGCGAGCCCCGAGACGTCGTCCGCCGTCACGACGAAGTTGTCGAGCGTGCGGAGCTGCGCCTCGAGCAGCACACGGATGGAATAAGGCAGCTTGGCGATCCCGAGGCCCACGCCCTGCTCATCGAGCGCCGCGAGGCGGGCGTATGTGTAAGTCTTGCCTCCGACTTCGAGAGTCGAGCGGGCGTTGAACGGGTCGGGTCGGGTCGCCATGGCGTGTCTCCTGATCTCTGTGACCCTCTATTGTCGGCCCGATCCGATAATCCATCAAGCATATCGCATCAACTGTCCACATAGACATACGCTATGACAAGCCGACAGCTCATCCGCCTCGATGGTCCCAGACACCCGAACGGGGCAGGCCCGAGGTCCGCTCTCGCCGCAATGCGCGGTAGGGCGCGGTAGGGCGCCGCATCGGGACCCAAATTTCCCCACTTCAAGGGAGTGATCCCCCCCGTTCGACCTTCCCGCCACTACGTTCATTTCGTCGACGCCAGACCGCTCGCTATCACCGACGTAAGAAATGACTTGCGACGAGCCACGGGTTTGAATGCGATTTCATAACCGGCAAAACAGGTGTCCGCTCATCGCGAATTTCGTTTCGAATTTGACGCGCCGCCCTCCCGACCGCCTTGCGGACGAAACGCGTTTCCTTATGATCAGCCGGTCTCGCGAGGCTTCGTCCAATGTGTGCCGTGCGTTCAGCCCGGCGCCGCCATGACCTCATTCTCGCAGAAGAGGAGAACAACTTATGTATGTCCGCTCGTGGCTCCCCCTGAGCCTGTGCGCTACCGCTGCGCTCGCGCAGCCCACGGTCTACGTCACGCTCGACGTGCAGACCGATGCGCAGAACCACGTCCTCCCCGGATCGACCGTCAACTGGACCGTGTCGGTCTCGGGCGACGACGACCACGAGGGCCTCGCGTTCCTCCTGTTCGACATGGCCAACTCGGAGGAGAACCCCGTCCAGATCAACCTGCGCGGCGGCGCGCCGACCGCCACCACCGAGGTCTTCGACCGCCCGCTCGGGCTCTCGAACCTGCACGACGACGGCACGTCCGCGTTCGGCGGATCGCTCCACGATCTCAACGCCGCGACCCGCCTCCTCGAGATCGGCGGCGCGCAGAACACCCTCAAGACCGTCGGCGACCCCGGGTTCTTCCAGAACACCGAGCCACTGCTCGACTTCGGATCGAGCGCGACCGACGAGGTCTTCGTCGCGGGTTCGTTCACCGCCCCAGGACGCCAGGGCGTCTACACGCTCTGTCTCGAGCGCGGCGTCGCCAACGTCATCAACCTCCCCGCGGGCAGCAACACCATCGCCGTCCACCCCGCCGAGGTTGTCTTCGATCCGCCCTGCGTGACCTTCGAGGTCCGCTGCCCGGGCGACGAGAACGCCGACGGCGTCATCGACATGCTCGACGCCCTGATCGTCATCAACCGCCGCTACGGCACGCTCGACAGCGCAGTCCTCATCAACGACGTCCTCACGATCATCCGCGCCCGATGCCTCCGTCCGGCGCCGACGCCGGGACCCGCCCCGAGCCCGACGCCCATCGGCCCGACCCCGATCGGCCCGTGATCGTCGCCCGAGACGCAACGCAAGAGAAGGAGACATGAAAGTGAACACCCAACTCCGACGCGCGTTCATGGCGATCGCCGCGGCCATCGCGAGCCCCGCCACAGCGCTCAACGACACCCCCGCGAACGAACACGCCAGCGCCAAGCCGGTCGTGCACGAACGCTTCGCGCTCAGCGAGGCCTTCGACGCCCGCATGGCGTTCGACGCCAAGAACGTCACGCTCACGCACCAAGACCTCCACCAGGACACCCACGCCGCCGCGGTCTCGCTCGAAGGCGTCCTCCGCCAGCAGCAGGCTGCGACCCCCGTCGCGCAGACCGCCACCGCGCCACAGGCGATCTCCTACTTCCCGAGCCAGTACAGCATCGAGCCGCTCCTCGGCTACCGCATCGGCTCGAGCAACACCGTGAACCTCGTCTCGATCAGCGAGGACTTCAACATCCCCGAGTCGTTCATCGTCTCGATCGACGGCGTCGAGGAACCGATCAGCGACGACGTCTTCGGCACGGGCCGACTCGTCGATGAGATCGACAACCAGCGCCACAACTGGGGCACGCGTGTCACCATCTCGCTCCGCACCGACGACGGCTCCGACCTCTTCCCAGGCGGGCTCGCCGCCCAGGGCAACCCCCTCACCGACATCGCCATCGACATCGGCTTCTTCGAGCCCCTCCAGTGGCCCCTCGCCGAGAAGATCCGCGCTGGAAGCATTGCGTTCTTCAACAACGGATCGCAGGTCTCCCCCGAGATCGCCCTCCCCACCGACCTGTTCTTCCCGGGCGAACCGTGGGACGGCGAAACCGTCATCGTCTTCACCAATCAGGCCGGCACGGGCATCGACGAGGTCCAGGTCTCGCTCGTCATCGACACCCGCGGCTTCGGCGACTCCGACAACGACATCGACGTCGACGACGCCGACGTCGCCGCCTTCGAAGGCCTCCTCCAGCCGATCCCGGGCACGTTCAACCCCAACGCCGGCTTCGTCCCGACGACCAACGATTCGAACTTCGACGGCTACATCTCGATGAGGGACTACCAGCTCCTCCAGACCCACGCGCGCGAGCCCCTCGGGCAGACGATCGACATCAGCGAAACGGCCGATGACACCGACGCCGTCCAGCCATGGCTCGAGCGGAACGGCGACTACCTCGGCGCGTCGAACTACCTGCTCGGACTCATGCTCGGCGAGATCAACGAGATCCTCGAACTCACCGGCCAGGGCTCCCGCGTCATCGTCACGCTCGAGCAGTTCGAACGCACCGTCGTCCAAGCACGCTACTGGCGATCCATCGAACGCATGGTGCTCGAGGTCGACTTCATGGACGGCCTCCCAACCATGAAGGTCGCCTACGACCGCTTCGACGACTACATCGAGGTCTGGTACGAGCGCATCGAGTTCCGCCAGTTCGTCTTCGAGTTCGACTTCCCCAACGGCCTCGGCTTCTTCCGCTCCGTCGCCACGAAGGCCAGCTTCCTCACCAACGTCGCGGGAGGCGCTCTCAACGCTTGGTCGCTCTGCCAGTCCGACACCTGGGCCGACGCCGTCCGCGCCCTGCGCCTGATGGTCTACAACCCCCAGGCCGGCATCTTCTGGGCCGAGTGCACCGCCATCGACTGCCAGGAGTTCATCAGCTTCCTCGATACCCTCGCGGGCTTCGGCCTGGCGTTCAGACCCAAGTGGGGCACGTGGCAACCCGCGGGCGTCCTCCTCGCCCGCTACTTCCTCTGCCCCGTGCTGTGCAACATCACGGACCAGCTCCAGAACGAACCCAACGCCAGGGCGTTCTCGGACCACCTCCGAGACATCGAAATCGCCCTCAGGCAGGCCAACTTCCCCTGCGACTAACGACAACACCCTCGCCCACCCCGGCCGAAAGCCCGGGGCGGGTGTTTGCCCGTCCGCCGACAACGAGGCCCAACGCCGCGATTCCCTGAGGCGCGCCGCCGCCCCCCATCGCGTTGACTCCCGGAACCACACCGAAGGAGTCACCGATGCGTACCCCCCACCTCGTAGCAGCCGCGACCGTCCTCGCCCCCTCCATCGCCCTTGCCCAATTCCCACAGCAGCCAGGCGAGCACGTCGCCGCCGCGTTCTTCGCCGACGCAGGCTCGCAGGCCAACGGCCTCGCCGACTTCGAGACCGAACGCTCGGTGGGCCAGTACTTCCGAGCCTCGCGCAGCGGCCGCCTCCGCTCGATCGAGGTCGTCCTCTCCGATCAGGCCACCCGCATCCCCCCCGAGCTCTCGCGCGACATCGAGGTCCGCGTCTACGCGTGGAACCTCGCCACCAACACCCTCGGCGAACAACTCGGCTTCCGCCTCATCCCGCAGGAAGACATCCCCGACGGCCTCGAGTTCTCCAACTACGGCGTCGACGAGATCGAATTCGCAAGCGAAGGCGTCGACATCACCATCAACGCCTGCGACGCCTACATCGTCACCTTCTGCCTCGACGAGCCGTTCACCAACCCCATGTTCGGCTTCCCCACCATCCTCGGCCGCGCCGCCTTCGCAGGCCCCGCCTACCCCGAGGGCGAGTCGGTCATCATCGAGGCCGACGGCGCCATCCGCTTCTTCGCGACCTCCAGCCCCGTCCCACCACCCTTCGGCGTCCCCGGCACGCTCGACTTCTTCTTCCGCGTCAACGTCGACAGCTCCGGCATCGATCCCGACGCCAACGCCGACGGCTCGGTCGACGCCTTCGACGTCGTCCGCTTCCTCGAACTCACCAACGCCGAAGACCCCCTCGCCGACATCAACCAGGACGGAGCCCACACCCCCACCGACGCCCGAGGCTTCTTCGCGCTGACGGGGCAGGGCTGCCAATAGCCAAAACCCTCCACCGTCCATCAGCCCCAAACGCCATCCACCAAGCCCCGGATGCCGAGTGCCGGATGCCGGATGCCGGATGCCAAGTGTCTTCCCCTGATGCCTGGTCCCTGGTCCCTGGTCCCCGGTGCCTGCCCCCCACCCCTACCGTCCCCCCTCGTGCCCCGCCTCCCCCTCATCCTCTCCATCCTCGCCATCGCCATCGCCCTCGCCCTCCGCGTCGGCGGCGCCTCCGACCTCGGCCAGAACACCGACCAGTCCAAGACGCTCGCCTTCACCGCCGACGCCGTCGTCAACGGGCGATGGGCCCTCCCTCGCGACAGCGAGGGCGTCCCCGCCCTCAAGCCGCCGCTCATCAACTGGCTCGCCGCCCCCGCCTACGCCGCGGGCCTTCGATCTGAACTCGCGCTCAAACTCCCCGCCGTTCTTTGCGGCCTCGGCGTCGCCGCGCTCACCGCGTTCGCCGCCCGCCGCCTCCTGCGAAGACTCGACACCGACCCACGCCACCCCGCCGACCCCAAGCTCGCCGCGCTCGCGACGCCGCTCGCGTTCGCCGCCGCCGCCGCGTGGATCTGCTCACCAGCCGGCGTCAAACACACCTACTTCTTCCGCCCCGACATCCTCCTCGTCTGCTGCCTCACCGCCGGCTGGCTCTGCGCCACCATCGCCGTCGAACGACGAAGCCTGAAGGCCACAGCCGCCATGTGGATCTTCGCGGGCCTCGCCGCGCTCGCCAAAGGCCCGCTCGCGATCCTCGTTCCGCTCTACGCGATCGCCCTCGCGCTCACGACGACCTCCGACACCGCGCGCTGGCGACGCGCCGCCAGCCTCGGCTGGCTCTGGGGCGTCCCGATCATGCTCGCCATCCCCGGCGCCTGGCTCTTCGCCGCGTGGCGCGTCGATCCGACGTTCATCGAGCACACGCTCCTCGGCGGCGAACTCGTCTCACGCGTCGAACGAGGCAGCACCGAGTCCGACCCGCTCCGCGTCTTCACCGCCGTCGCCCGCGTCCCGGCCTTCGCGTTCGAGCGCTTCAGCCCCTGGGCCCCACTCGCGATCATCGGCGTCATCGCGATGGGGCTCCGCGCGTGGCGCCGCCCCCTCTGGCCCGCGCTGCTCTGGGTCATCCTCGTCTACGCCATCAACGTCCTCGCCGCAGGCGGCAGCGGCACCCCGCTCCTCCCCGCCTACCCCGCGCTCGCGATCCTCGGCGTCTACGGCCTCGCGCGTTTGCTCGCAGGCAACGACGGCCGCCGCGCAAGCGTGATGCCCACGCTCGCCGCCGTGCTCGCGCTCGTCTTCGGTGTTCTCTTCGGTGTGCGCGAGTCAGTCGCCATCCCCGGCCTCGAGCGTCTCTCGAGCCGCGCCGCGCAGACGCGCTACGGCGACACGATCAAACGTTTCGCGCGAACCGCCCGCGAGACCGTCAGCGACGAAACCGTTGTGTTCGTCGGCACGGATCACAACCCCGTCGCGACACTCATGGGGCGTGTGCGACTCGGCGAACCCACCGCGCAAGAAATCACCGCTGCGCAATGGATCGTCATTCCGATCGACCAACGCTTCGAAGCGTCTGTCGTCACGCACGGGCCGCTCACGCGCCTCCACGCGGAGAGCGGCGCCGTGCGTGACGAAGATCCGGGCCTTGGGCTCTATCGAGCCGCCCAGATCCCTCCAGATGTCCTTCGCCGGCCGGATCCCTCTCAGGCCGACTGATCCCTCGCCTCGGCGCCTACGCCGACTGAACCCGACGAGCGCCGAAGCGCTCCTGGATCGCTCGCTCAAACGCCGCCGCCGCGTGGTTCGGCACGCGATCGCGCCGACGCACCACCGCAAGGCGACGCGTCAACGGACCCGTGACACACTGCAGCCCATCGCCCGCGTCGAGCGCAAACCGGCTCACAAAGCCGACGCCGACGCCAGAGTTGACCATGCGCTGGATCGACTGGATCGAGCGAAGCTCAACGACGACATCAAGTTCAATGCCAACAGCGCCCGCCGCCGCGTCGATCACCGAACGCACCGCCGAACCCTCCTCGAAGCCGACAACGGGCTCACCCGCGAGATCGGGCCACGAGAAGTAACGCTGTCCATAAAGGTGATGATCGCGCGGCGTGATCAGGCGGAGCTCATCCTCGACCTCGGTAACGACCATCAGGTCATCCCCGCCAGGAACGCCGATCGGCAGCGTCACGATGCCGAGATCGAGATCCCCCGACAGGACGGAGTTCGCGACCGTCGCCGATCCCGCCTCCCGCACCGAGAACCGCAGCCCCGGATGCTCGCGTCGCACACGCCCGATGATGCCAGGGAGCATCTCGCCCATCGCCGTCGCGCCGCCACCCACGCGGATCGACCCCTGCTCGAGCCCGATAAGCTCACGCACGGCCTGCGACGCCATATCCGCCGCTCGAACGGCCGACGTGGCATGCATCACGAACGCCTCGCCCGCTTCCGTCAACTCCACGCCGCGTGGCGTGCGATGAAAGAGGTCGGCGCCGACTTCACTCTCGAGTTTCTTGAGCATCGCAGACAGCGTCGGCTGGGTAACACCCAACCGCTGGGCGGCACGTGTCATGTGCCGCGCCTGCGCAATCGCGAGTACGTAACGAAGTGGTGTCAGTTCCATGATGAGCTGCTGCTGTCTGTGCCAACAAAGCGACGGGCAGGCACACTCGCTCACGCGGTAATCCGGGAAACTTTGTGAATCTGCGTCGGGGCCTCACTGGAACCCGACAAACCCACCACCCGACCACGCGATCCCCGCCACCAACCGTGACGTCCCCGCCTCGCGACGAGGGCAAACCGCCACGACATCGAATACGCTGGGGGTATGAAGATTGCCTTCACATTGGCGCTCGGAGCGATAACGATCGGCCTCACGCTCCCTTGCGCAGCGCAAACGCCCGTCTACACCCTCGGCGGCGACGGCGACTGGGCCACGACCGAAACCCCCACGCCCGGCTCCAACGAGGCCGAGATCGCCGAAGCCCGACGCCTCATCGCCATCGGCGAATTCAAGGAAGCCGAGCGGTTGATGGACACGTTCATCGACCGCTTCGAGCTCACCGACAGCCCGTGGCTCCCCCACGCCTACCTCCTCAGAGGCGACGCCCGCCTCGGACGCGGCAACGAATACCGCGCCCTTTTCGACTACGAGGCGATCGTCCAGAACTTCCCCGACGCCCCCGTCTTCGTCGACGCCATCGAACGCGAGCTCGACATCGCCTCGCGCTATGTGAACGGTCTCAAGCGAAAGTTCCTCGGCCTCCGCATCGAGTCCTCGCGCCTCCTCGGCGAAGAACTCCTCGTCCGCGTCCAGGAGCGCATGCCCTCCAGCGGCATCGCCGAAGAGGCCGCGATCACCCTTGCCGACCACTACTACGAACGCCGAGACATGCGCCTCGCCGCCGAGATGTACGGCATCTTCGTCGAGAACTACCCCGAGAGCGAGCACGCCACCCGCGCCCGCGTCAACGAGATCTTCTCCAACGTCGCCCGCTTCAAGGGCCCCGCCTACGACGCCTCCAGCCTCGTCGAAGCGGGCGAACTCATCGACGACTTCCAGCGCCGCTTCCCCGCCGAGGCCGAACGCGCAGGCGTCACCGTCGGCCTCGCCTCCCGCATCGATGAATCCGCCGCCCAGCAGATGCTCGACCGCGCCCGCTGGTACTTCCGCCAGAAGGACGAACCATCCGCAAGGTTCACCCTCGAACGCCTCCTCCGCCGCCACCCCCGCTCCACCGCCGCCCAGATCGCCATCCGCACCCTCGAAGAACGCGGCTGGCTCGACGACGCCGAAACCCTCGACGACGCCGTGGGCGACCCAACCGACCCGATCGACACGACCGAGGAGCCCGCCCAGTGATCCGCCGGACCGCCCTCGCGGCCCTCTGCGCCCTCCCCATCGCCACGCTGCTCGCCTCCTGCGCGAGCGACCCCACCAAGGGCTACGCCTTCAACGCCAGCTTTGACAAGGACATAGCGACCGTCGCCGTGCCGATCTTCAACAACACGACCTTCGTCACCGCCATCGAATCGACCCTGACCGACGCCGTCGTGAAGCGCATCCAGTCCTCAACGCCCTGGCGCGTCACCGACGCCGAACGCGCTGACACCACCCTGACCGGAACCATCACCCGCGTCGGCCTCGCCACCCTCTCCCAGGCACGCGGAACAGGCCTCCCCGAAGAACAGGCCGTCACCGTCACCGTCGATTTCACCTGGCGCGACAATCGCTCGGGCGAATTGCTGGTCTCCAAGCAGAACTTCTCCGCCGCCGCAACATTCATCCCCTCAACAGGTGTGGACGGCGAGCCCGGCGAACGCATCGAACTCGGGCGTCGCGGGGCGATCGACGAACTCGCCGAGGCGATCGTCAACGATCTGCGGAGCAACTGGTAGAAAACCACACCCACCAGTCTCGCATCTGAGCCCGGGAACAAACCGATGAGACGGGCGTACGGAATGACAACGCCCCGCGCCGAGCAACCCCGCCGGCGTATCCTTTGTTTTACGCCTCAGCGAACATCCCGCGGCTTCCAATCCGGACCGCCCGCGGGCAGGACAACAGCTTCATGCCCATGCGCAAGCGCCTGAACAACGCCGCCAACGCCGCTCGCACGGCCATCAACGCCGACGCCCCCAGCTCCACCGAGTCGAGCCGCGTCGCCCTGGCCGAAGAACCCAAGCGGGGCGACAGGCCCACCCCCCCGGGTGGCAACGGCCAGCCCCCCCGTAAGCCGGGCGCCGCGCCCCAGCAGGGCCCGGGCCGCAACTTCGCGGGCATCGTCCTCATCGCGATGCTCCTCCTCCTCCTCTTCACCGTCTTCAACTACTCGTCCCGCGGCGAACGCCTCACCATGGCCGAATTCACGCGCTACTACGAAGCGGGCGACGTCGTCGCCGACTCGGTCGTCCTCCACGAAACCCAGATCAGCGCCCGCCTCGAACAGCCCGAGGCCGATGCCGAGCCCAAGGCCGTCATCGTCACCTTCAACACCGCCGACCGCGAGGTCGTCGCCCAGAAGCTCAACGACCTCACCGCCGACGCCGGCGGCTACACCTCTCGTCCCCCCAGCCCCTGGATGCAGTTCCTCTTCGTCTTCGGGCCCTTCATCCTCATCATCCTCGTCCTCTGGTTCATCATCAGCCGCGGCCTCCGCAACGCCGGCGGCGGCGCGGGCATGCTCGGCAGCTTCGGCAAGAGCCGTCACCGCACCCTCTCCAAGGAAATGACGGGCGTCACCTTCAAGGACGTCGCGGGCATCGAAGAGGCCAAGGACGAAGTCACCGAGATCATCGAGTTCCTCAAGAGCCCCAAGCGCTTCACCAAGCTCGGCGGCCGCATCCCCCGCGGCGTCCTCCTCATCGGCGACCCGGGCTGCGGCAAGACCCTCCTCGCCAAGGCCATCGCGGGCGAAGCCGACGTCCCCTTCTTCAGCATCTCCGGCTCCGACTTCGTTGAGATGTTCGTCGGCGTCGGCGCAAGCCGCGTCCGCGACCTCTTCAAGCAGGCCAAGGAATCAGCCCCCTGCATCATCTTCCTCGACGAAATCGACGCCGTCGGCCGCCGCCGCGGCGGCGGCTTCAGCTCGGGCGGCCACGACGAGCGCGAGCAGACCCTCAACGCCATCCTCGTCGAGATGGACGGCTTCAACACGGGCGACGGCGTCATCGTCATCGCCGCCACCAACCGCGCCGACGTCCTCGACCCCGCGCTCATCCGCCCGGGCCGCTTCGACCGCCAGATCTCCGTCCCCCTCCCCGACCTCAAGGGCCGCCTCGAGATCCTCAAGGTCCACGCCAAGAAGGTCACGCTCGGCCCCGACATCGACCTCGAGAAGATCGCCCGCGGCACGCCCATGTTCAGCGGCGCCGACCTCGCCGCCATCATCAACGAGGCCGCCATCAGCGCCACCATGGACAACAAGGACTTCGTCGAACACGAAGACCTCGAAGAAGCACGCGACAAGGTCAAGTTCGGCCGCGCACGCCGCAGCCGCGTCCGCGAGGCCGACGAGAACAAGCTCGTCGCCTACCACGAGGCAGGCCACGCCGTCCTCCAGGCCACCCTCGAACACACCGACCCCCTCCACAAGGTCACCATCATCCCGCGCGGCGGCGCAGGCGGCGCCACCTTCAGCCTCCCCGAGAAGGACCGCATGGGCTACAGCCTCAAGTGGATCCTCGACACCATGCGCGTCCTCTGCGGCGGACGCATCGCCGAAGAGAAAGCCATGGGCGACGCCTCCAGCGGCGCCTCCATGGACATCAGCCAGGTCACCCGCCTCGCCCGCACCATGATCACCGAGTGGGGCATGTCCGACCGCCTCGGCTTCGTCCGCTACGCGGGCGAAGACTCCCGTGAGTCCTTCGTCGCCGAACGCGACTTCTCCGACGAAACCGCCAAGATCATCGACGAAGAGGTCAAGCGCCTCGTCGACGAGGCCTACGGCGACGCCGCCTCCACCCTCGAACACAACTGGGCCGCCGTCGAACGCGTCGCCGAAGCGCTCCTCAAGTACGAAACACTCAGCGCCGACGACGTCTTCAAGCTCATCGGTGGCGAGCCCCTCAACAAGCCCACCGTCAGCGACCTCCTCGCCGACCCGCCCAAGTCCGTCGCGCCCCCCGCCTCCAGCCGCGGAGCGAGCAACCCCCAGACCGACCTCCCGCCCGGCGCCATCCCCAGCCCGGCCTAAGGTTCCTCCCCGAACGATGAAGGTTGCGCTAACCACCCAAGCCCCCGCATGAGGCGGGGCTTTTTCTTTCGCGCACACATCGCCCTAAGTAACGAAAAATCCAACACCTAGGCGATCCGTCAAGTTTGCGCGAATCAACGTTCCGTTAACAAGCGCGAAACCTCCATGAAGCCCACGCGGCCCGGAGTTTCGTGAATCCACCGTCATCTAACCTCCGGCTCGACGCGCGGCCCGAGCGCCCGCTGGCCCCGAGACCCGGAGACCCCATCGATGACCCGAACCGCACGGACCCGCACAGGTTTCACGCTCATCGAGCTGCTTGTGGTGATCGCCATCATCGCGCTGCTCATCGGCATCCTTCTGCCGGCCCTCGGCTCGGCGCGACAGTCCGCGTGGGCAACCGTCGCGGGCGTCAACGCTCGCTCAACCGCTCAGGCTCTCGCCATCTACAACACCGACAGCAAGGACTTCTACCCCCTCGCGTACTGGTACCCCAACGAAGAGCAGGGCTACGCCTACGACGACGCCCAGCAGTACGGCAGCAGCACCGCCAGCGGCGTGACAACGACAGAAGGTGAGAGCTTCGGCTACGCCCACTGGAGCTACGCCCTCTTCGACGGCGGCAACGTCCCCACCGACGCCTTCGAAAGCCCCGGCACCACGAACCGCGGCGCCCCGCGCACCAACTGGGGTACCGATCCGAACGATTCCGAAAGCTGGCAGGTCAGCGACTTCGGCAACGGCGGCGGTGAGACCTGCCCCGTCGAGGATCGCCAGGTCCCCCGCATCGGCTTCACCGTCAACGGCGCCATCGTCCCCCGCAACAAGCTCAACGAGATCAACGAAGAAGGCTCGCCCCGCCAGAACGTCCGCGTGAAGTCCTCGCAGATCGAGTTCCTCGGTCGCACCATCCTCGTCGGCGAAATGCGCGACTCCCTGAGCTGGAACTCATGGGCCGGCGCCGACGGCGGCGGCGGTGACACCCCGGAGCCCGGCCGCGTCGTCCAGCAGAAGTCCAAGAGCCACCGCCCCTTCGTTCCCTTCGGACCCTCCGTCGGCAGCATCGGCGGCGGCAGCGACGAGTACAGCGTCGGCACCGGCGCCATCGGCGGCGCCGTCCCCTTCCGCTACCCCTCCAAGGCCGACTTCGAAACGGCAAACAACGAGGCCAACCGCACCATCCAGGGCCAGCTCTGGGAGTCCTCGACCCTCGCCCAGCGCTACCTCCTCCTCTCGACGCAGCACGCCGACAAGGGCAACTACGCCTTCACCGACGGCCACGTCGAACGGCTCGAAATCGCCGACACCATCAAGAACCGCAACTGGGGCGAACGCTTCTACTCGATCTCCGGTGAGAACGAAGTCATCGGCCCGCGTCGCGTCGGCAACCGCGACCGCTGGGACTGGGACGACTGATCCGATCTGAATGCCCGGGCCGCCGTGGGAAACCACGGCGGCCCGTTTTCGTTTGTCGCCCGTGTGCGAGAGAAGGGAGAGAGCCCCTCGAGCCCAGGGCAAGAGCCGAGCGTCGTCGCGGGGGCGACGCTCACACCCAAAGCGCAGCGGGATGTCCGCTGCGCCAGCGCTGTCTCCTCGGACAGCTCCAGTGGAGGGATCGAAATGAACGCGAAGATCAGGATTGCCACGCTCATGGCCGCCAGCGGCGCCGTCGCCGCCACCGCTACCGCCCAGCCGTTCGCCATCTACGGCGGCGGCGCCACGCTCCAGGCCGACTTCTTCCAGTCGCCCTTCGCCACCTTCGACTACATCGACGCCGACCTCGACGGATGGGCCGACGCCCTCGGCACCACCGGCGCCGCCACCGGCGGCCTCGACATCGACCAGCTCGTCGTCAACAGCACCTCCGAGGCGTCGCTCTTCCGCGCCCAGGCCGCCGGCAGCGAGAACTTCGACAACCTCACGCTGAACCCCACCACGGGCGTCGGCGGCAACTCCTGGGCCCACCTCTACTACCGTCGCGTCGGCTCGGGCAACGGCATCGCCGAGCTGCTCTTCAAGGGCCGCGTCTCCCCCGTCGGCGCCGACGTCGACGGCAACGGTGAGATGCCCTACGACAACCTCGCCGACAACCAGGACGGCGACCCCTACCTCAACCTCGCCCCCGATGGCAGCGTCCCCAACGACTTCCTCAACACCGCCTTCGCCTCCCAGGCCGATTTCAACCGCGCCCTCATCATCGACAACGGCATGCCCGTCGGCGGCGCCCTCCACAACGCCAACAACCGCGGCGGCGTCCCCTACCGCATGTTCGCCGACAACTCCTACCTCGTCGCCCAGAACACCGGCATCGGCGACGCCACCGGCTCGACCATCCTCACCGAGGACATCGGCGGGACCGACTACGACTTCACCGTCCCGACCTTCCCGGGCCTCGCCGACGACGAGACCGGCGTCCGCATGATGTACGCCGCCGCCGACGTCCCCTTCGCCTGGTTCGCCCAGGTCCCGGGCGAAGCCAGCCCCCTCACCGTTCCGGGCGCCCCGGGCTACGGCATCAACCCGATCGAGGCCGTCAACCCCGACGGCTCGCCCGCCGGGACCGACAACAACCTCATCGACGTCGCGGCCACCAACGTCAACACCAACACCGCCAACCCCGACGCCAACACCGTCTTCGACACCGCCCTCGTCCTCACGCCCGTCGCCCCCATCGTCAACTACGGCGTGGGCCTCGAGCAGATCGACATGTCCGACCTCCGCACCCTCTCCGCGACGGGCCGCCGCATGAACGGCGAGAACCTCGTCAAGGTCACCCGCGACTCGGGCTCGGGCACCCGTAACGCCTTCATGAACGGCATCGGCCTCGACCCCGCCTGGGGCCGCGGCGAGAACGTCGGCGTCCGCAACGGCGACGACAACACCACGGGCCGCCTCGGACCCTCGTGGCTCCCCTCCAACAAGAACGGCTCCAGCCGCATGGACTTCGCCGTCGAGCAGCACCGCCTCGCCG
>PAKY01000020.1 GCA_002706885.1 Phycisphaerae bacterium | reverse complement strand
GAGCCGATGGCGGGGCAGCTCTTCCCGGAGTTGGTCCCGTTCGCCAAGGGTCTGATCGCGATCGTGGGCGCGATGCTCGTGCTCATCCTCGCGGGCACGGTCGACCGTGACGAAGAGGAACGCATCGATCGGGGCGAGGCGAAGTTCGACGCGCTTCGGATGAACTGCGCGGAGTTCTTCGCGTTCTTCCTGTTCAGCATGACGGGGCTGATGCTCGTCGCCTCGGCGAACGACCTGATCTGGCTGTTTCTGGCTCTCGAGCTGACGAGCCTCCCGACCTACATCATGGTGGTGATCTCAGGGCGTCGCAAGAACCAGGCGAGGGCGCAGGAGGCGGGGGTCAAGTACTTCTTCCTCGGGGCGCTCGGGGCTGCGGTGTTCCTCTACGGGTTCGCCATGCTCTACGGCGCCACGGGGACGACCGACCTTGCCGAGATCGCGGTTTCGCTGCGTGAGCAGTCGCTGAGCGGCGGGATCAACGCGATCGGCATCGCGGGGCTGGTGATCTCGATCATCGGGCTCGGGTTCAAGATCGCGGCGGTCCCGATGCACTTCTACACGCCCGACGTGTACCAGGGCGCTTCCTCGAGCGTCTCGGCGATGCTCGCGTTCGTGCCGAAGACGGCGGGGTTCATCGCGATCGTGCTGATCCTCGGCGCAACGGGGTGGATGAGCGGGCGGAACGACCCGGGGCTGCCGACCGAGTTGTACACGACGCTGTGGATCATGGCCGCGGCGACGATGACGGTCGGCAACGTCATGGCGATCCTCCAGAACTCGGTGAAGCGGCTGCTGGCGTACTCGTCGATCGCGCACTCGGGGTACATGCTCTGCGGCGTGATCGCGGGTCCCGGGATCGTCGCGGGCTCGATGGGAGCGGGGTCGGCGAACTTCTGGGAGAACGGCGTCGCGGCGGTGCTGTTCTACCTCCTGTGCTACGGCGTGATGAACGCGGGCACGTTCGCGGTGCTCGCGTGCTTCGAGCGCAACCGCGGGGGCGACATCGACGACATCGACGACCTGCGCGGCCTCCTCCGCTCGCACCCGGTGCTGGGCGTGGCGATGCTGCTGTGCGTGCTGAGCCTGATGGGCCTGCCGCCGCTGCTCGGGTTCTGGGGCAAGCTGGGCCTGTTCACCGCCATCATCTCGTCGGGCGAGTACGCCCTGGCGATCGTGCTCGCGCTCAACTCGGCGATCGCCGCGTTCTACTACCTCCGCCTCGCGGCGGCGGTGTACCTCGACCCGCGGGACGAGGAGCGGACGGCCGATCTGACCTTCACGCCGTTCATCACGCGTCCGCTCGCGGCGGTGATCTCGGCGGGTGGGGTCGTGGTGCTCTCGCTGTTCGCCCAGACGCTGATCGAGGGCAGCCTGAAGGCCGCGAGCTACCGGGCGCCGTCCGGAGCCGTCGCCGAGGGCGAGGCTGAGCGCGTGACCGCGGACGCGGGGCTCGTTGAGCTTCCGTGATCGCGGGTAGCGGGTTTCCAACGGTCGATTGAACGAATGAGTGAGGACGGAAGAGCCCCCTCCGTCGGCTGCGCCGACACCTCCACCGTCGGCGACGGGGGAGGAGAGGCTCGCTCTCGTCGTCAGGTCGTGGGTTCGGGGTCGTCTTCGATGACGACGGGCTCGCCGCGGCCGATGCGTTCAAGGGCCTGGTTCACGATGGCCTGGAGAACGCCGAAGATCACGACGACCAGCGCGATGGAGACGATGATCACCCAGAAAGGCTTGGCTTCCTTGATGGTGTCGTCGTTGAGCTCGGCGCCGATGCGGGAGGCCAGGTAGACGATCACGGCGGTGCGGGGGAGCATGCCGACCGCGGTACCGGTGACGTAAATCCAGAGCGGAACGCCTGTTGACGCGAGGACGAGGTTCGTCACGCTAAAGGGACTGTTGGGCGGGATGCGGATGAGCGTCACGATGCCGAGCGATTTGAGCCGGTCGCCTCGAAGGAGGATGTCGCGGACGAGCGACCACTTCGGGTGTCGGGAGAGTTCGGCCTCGACGCGATGGCGGGCGGTCGGCCTGGCGATGGCGTAGCCGAGGATCGAGGCGCCGACGAAGCCCGCGAGGGCGAGGGCGGTGCCGATGAGCGGGCCGAACGCCCAGCCCGCAAGGACGGCCTGGCTGTAAGTCGGGAGGATGCCGATACCTGCGCTCGTGATAAACACCGCGACGTAAATCAGGTAACCAAGGGGACCGTGGTCCTTGAGCCACGTGCCGACGGGTCCGAGCGAGGCTAAGAGGATGAACCCACCGATCGCGGGGAGCACGATCCAAGCGCCCGCGAGTATCGCGGCGGGTCCGAGTCTGCCGATGACGGCAAGGGCCGAATCGTTCGGATTGCGTTGGTCGGGAGCCTCCGGAACGGGGCTCACTTGTGTGCCTGGTTCATCCACGCCCTAGGCTAGGGCGCGTTAGCATCGGCTTTCGTCGCGTTGGACACCTTTGACAACCGCCCCACGCCGGCCGCCGCCGGCGCGAGAGCATTCGGAGCGTTGCCAGATGATCCCCAAGCCTCCGCCCCGTGAAGGACCCCTCGGCTTCCTGTACATCCATCCGTTCCGCGTCCAGGGCATCTCGGTCGCGGGCGAGGTGACGTGCGTGCAGGTGCCCGAGCTCGATGTCGTCTTTGACATCGGGGCGTGCCCGAGGGCGATGCTCGCGAGCAAGTTCTGCTGCCTGAGCCACGGTCACATGGACCACATCGGCTCGCTCGCGTACTGGTGCAGCCAGAGGCAGTTCCAGGGGATGGGCGAGGGCACGATCGTCTGCGACGCACGGATCGCCGACGCGGTGCACGCGATGATGGCGGGGTACGTTGCGCTCGAACGGCAGAAGACGCCGTACAACCTGATCTCGATCTCACCCGGCGACGAGATCGAGATCAAGAACAACCACGTCCTCCGCTGCTTCGAGACCGAGCACACGTGCCCTTCGATCGGGTACGTCGTGGTGGAGAAGCGGACGAAGCTCAAGCCCGAGCTGATGGGGATGCCTCAGGAGAAGCTGAGGGAGCTCAAAGAGCGGGGCGAGGAGATCGTCAACCACCTCGAGGTGCCGCTGGTGGCCTACACGGGCGACACCCTGCCCGGGGCGCACCTGCTCAACCCACTCGTGATGAACGCGCAGGTGATCATCACCGAGTGCACGTTCTTCGAGCCGGAGCACAAGGAGCGGGCGACGGTGGGCATGCACATGCACATCGACGACATCGCCGAATGGCTGCGTGTCTCGACGTGCCAGTCGATGGTGCTCGGGCACGTGTCGCGACGCACGCACATCAGCTACGCGATCAAGCGGATCGAAGAGGTCTGCGGGCCGGAGCTGGCGAGCCGCGTGCTCCTGCTGATGGACCACAGGGCCAACAAGGCCCGATATGAGCGTCAGGCCGCGGAGGCCGAGCGGAAGGAACGCGAGCTTCGCCGGCGCTGAGCGCGGCGGAGAAGGTTCACGGCGCGGGAGCGACCCGCGCACGGAGGATGGCCATGACCCGTTCGATCAAGCAAACCCTGCTCATCGCCAGCTGCGCCGCCGGGGCCCTCGGGGTCGGCTGCGGTGGTCCCTCGACCGTTTCGGTCGGTGTGCTCAACCTTTCGTCGGTTGACGTCGAAGCACGCGCGCAGGCACTGGACGGGACGGGGGCGCCGTCGACCCGCGCCTCGTTCGTGGTGCGCGCCGGCGAGCAGATGGTCAACAACCTCGGCGAGGCGGACGACGCGGGCGGCGTCGCGATCGAGATCGTTCCGATGCCGAACCCTGGCATCGTGCCTTACGCGGCGACGATGGCGGGCCCGGGCCCCTACCGCCTGCGGATCAACGGGCCGGACGCGGCGAACCTGACGATCAGCCGGACGAACGCGGCGTACGATGATCGGAACGCGATTCCTGACGACCCGTACGCGCGGAACCGCAACCTCGACATTCCTCCGGTGAACCCGAGCCGCTAGGGGCGAACGGGTTCGTCGAGCGGGGCGTCTGCGTCGTCGGCCGGTTGTTCCTCGGAAACGGGCGATATGCCCGGCTTGGCGGCGATATCGATGACGAGCGCGCGGTGGAGCCCGACGCCCGTGTCGACCGTTCGGTGGCGCGTGGGTCTCCAGGCGTTCCCGACGAACGCGAGATCGATCGAGAGTTGTTCGATCGGACGGGGCCATGTCGCGCCGAAGCCCGCGCCGACCGCGGCGAACGTCTCGCTGCGATCGTGTTTGAGCGGCGTGAGCGACGCCGAGCCGCGCGGCGTGTTGAAGTCGCCGAGAACGACATCGGGCGATGTCCAACCCGCGTCGCCGATCATGTCGTGCGCTTCCGCGATGACGTCTCGACGGGCGAGGAGCGGATCGCTGGGGAGGTCGACGACAACGACACGGAGCGGCGTCGTCTCCTCGGGTTCGTCAGTGGTCGGGACGTTGATCTCCAGGTAGCCGAGGCCGGTCTGGAGCTTGGCGAGTGTTGAGCGGGACCACGCGGTGGGAGGGGGCTCGATGGCGACCTCGTCGCGGAGGGCGACGGGCCAGCGAGAGACGACTGAGATCTTTCTGACGCGCGCCCGGTGGGAGCGTTCGGACTGCAAGGGCGATCCGAGACGGAAGCGGCGTTCGAGATCGACGAGCCATGCGTCGACCTCGCGGGTGGATTCGCCGGGATGAGGGTTCGCGAGGATGATGATGTCGGCGTCGAGAGGCTCAAAGACCTCGGTGATGTCGGTCGGTGTCGACCACGCGGCGTTCCAATAGACGATCCGCACGGGGCCGTCCGCACGCTCTTTGAGCAGGTTCAGCGGACGGAGCGAGGCGACGAACCAGGCGGTCGCGAGCGCGGCGCCGATGAGGACGAGGGGTCTGGCGCGGGCGCCGGCCATTCGGGAGCCGAGCCGTTCGGCGATGATCGAGATGGTCCAGCAGGACCAGGCGACCAGGGCGACAAGGCCCGTAGGGATCCACCAGAGGAACTGCGACCAGTACCAGCGGTCGTTGGCGACACGACCGACGCCCCATGCGAGAAGGATGAGCAGGGCGACGACCGCGGCGGCGCGTCCGACGAGCGGGATCAGACCGCGTTTGAGGCTCCAGATTCCGCGATGGCGGCGTCGGGGGCGACTCATCCCGCGCGCCCTCTATCATCGATCTCGAGGGACGGAACGGTCGCGTCCGACGGGTTCGGCGAAGACATCGGAGGTACGGGCGTGGCTGGGCAAACGGGCATCGATTGGGGTTCGCAACGGGTGATCGTGACGGGCGGGGCCGGTTTCCTCGGACGGCACATCGTTGAGGGGCTTCACGCGAGAGGCGTCGGCGACGAGCGGATCTTCATCCCGCGTCGCAAAGACTACGACCTTACCGAGAAGGACGACTGCGCTCGGCTGTACGCCGACGCGTTCGGCGGGGATGAGCCGACGCTCGTGCTCCACCTCGCGGCGGAGGTCGGTGGCATCGGCGCGAACCGCGAAAATCCGGGTCGCTACTTCTATGCGAACATGGCGATGGCCCTGCACCTGATCGAACAGGCGCGCGAGACCGGACTCATCGATCGCGGCGGGAAGTTCGTCCAGGTCGGGACGATCTGCGCGTACCCCAAGTTCACCCCGGTCCCGTTCAAGGAGGAGGAGCTCTGGAACGGGTATCCCGAGGAGACGAACGCGCCGTACGGCGTCGCGAAGAAGGCGGCGTGGCAGATGCTCGACGCGTACCGACTGCAGTACGGGATGAGGAGTTCCTACCTGCTCCCCGTGAACCTGTACGGGCCGTGGGACAACTTCAACCTGCACAGCTCACACGTGATCCCGGCGCTGATCCGCAAGTGCGTCGAGGCGATGGACCGTGGGGACGAGAGCCTCGAGGTCTGGGGGACGGGGTCGGCGAGCCGGGAGTTCCTGTTCGTCGAGGACGCGGCGGACGGCATCCTGACCGCAGCGGAGAAGCTCGACGATCCGACGCCCGTGAACTTGGGTACGAACTTCGAGATCACGATCCGCGACCTCGTCCACCTCATCGCGAAGCTCACCGGATTCGCGAGCGAGGACACGATCGAGGAGCGGATCCGCTGGGACGCGACGAAGCCCGACGGTCAGCCGCGGCGGTGCCTCGACGTGCAGCGGGCGATCGAGCGGATGGATTGGCGCGCCAAGGTCGGGTTTGAGGAAGGGCTCCAGCGGACCATCGACTGGTTCCGGACGCACCGCGAGGACGCCGACGCCCGCCTCTGAGGCGTCGACCGCCGCCGACGGACCAAGAAAAAACGCCGCGGGCTGCGCGGCGTTGAGCGTGCTGCGAATCGGGTCGGCTTCAGCGCCGGTAGTGGTTGAAGCTATAGACGGTCGAGTTGTGCGTGGATCGCGTGTTGCACGATGTGACCGGGCGATAGCCGCGGGTGTATGTTCGACGAGAGACGCTTCGACCGCTGTCGTACCCGCGCTCGTAGTGGCGCTCATAGGTCCGCTCGTAGACGCGCCCGGAACCGCGGTGATAGGAACGG
The DNA here is from genome assembly GCA_002706885.1 of Phycisphaerae bacterium. Taxonomy (GTDB): domain Bacteria; phylum Planctomycetota; class Phycisphaerae; order Phycisphaerales; family UBA1924. Next base: position 60,392 of record PAKY01000020.1, on the reverse strand, counting down.
CTCGGCGGGGTGTAGCACTCGGCGCTCGCGCGGTAGTGACCCACGTCGTGCGTCGATGACCCGATGACGACATGGGTGCTTCCGCCGCCGATCGAGATCGACGCACCGACGCTCGATCCGACGTGATGCGGGGCGTGGTGGTGATGATGGCTGTGGTGGCGGTAGCTGTGGCGAGCAGGGGTGTGAACGTGGCGGTACCGATCGCCGCGGCTCGCTAGATGATGTCGATGGCTGTGATGCGAATCAACAATGACGACCGGCGAACTCCGCTCGACGATGACGACGCTGCGACCGCCTGAGGGGCCACAGGGACCGGACGCTGAGGCTTCGGCAGCTCCGAAGCCCGCGAGGGCCGAGACACCGATGGCGAGGAGCGACTTCAGACCGAGCGTGGTTCCAAGGGGCACGGGGGACTCCTTTCATCGACCCTCAGGCGCCTTGCCGATCGCCTTGGGCACACGATGTTCCGGAGTCGTATACGCCTGAAAACGCAAAGCGTTGCACCCACAGCGGGGGTCGAGGACTCGCTGGTCAGGCGTGCGAGCGGTCGGCGCGCTCGTGATGGCCCGCGTCCCAGTCGCCGTAGTCCTCGAACTCATCGCCCCAATCGTCCGATGCCCCGTCGAGATCGGTGTTCGCGAGTTGCGGCGCCACGCGGTCGATGACCTTGCCCACGAACACCATCACGATGATGGTCGCGACGGTGCTGAACACCATCATGAACGCGAACACCGGCACTTCTCCTCGAGCAAGCCCGAGCGTCTGTCCCAACGCCGACGCGGGCGGAAGGACAAGAAGCGGGTTGAGGACATCGCTTTGTACCAGGTCATCGAGGAAGCGAAGGAGCAAGGCTCCGACGAACGCATACACGATCAGCGCGTAGAACCCCCCCTCTACCGACGCGTTGCCGATGACCCCGGCTGGATTCGTGATTCCGAGGCGTCCGCTCTTCACGCCTCGACGGTTTGCGAGGTCCGCGGTCATCGTGCTGAGCGGCCATGGCTTTTCGAGGCCGACTCTGGGGAACAGCGCCCGCGGAACGGGGTGCAGGAAGAAATACTGGATGGAGAACAGATGGCGATGTTCGATGCGGTCGAGCGACTGCTGCTCCATCACCCACATCCCGATGTTCGCCGCGTTCTGCGCCGTTGCTTCGGAGAGGCCATCGAGGGCGTTGCCCTGCGCGAAGGCCTTCGAGAACGTCTTGCCCGCCTTCGCCTCGGTCGAGTCGCGCACGCTGGAGTAGAGCCCGATGACGAGCACGGGCGGGATCGTGAAGAGGGCGACACGGAGGGCCTGCTGCGTAGGGGCGAGGTAGCGGAAATTGCCGTAGTACATGCCCCAGATGAACGCCGCGCCGACCGTCACCATCGAGCGACGTCCGAACTCGCCCCACTGCGCGAGGACGAAGTCGAAGGCGACGATGATGATCGCCGGAATGGCGATGACCGGGTTGAACAGCCGCTTCGACCAGACCCAGCCGACCATTCCCGCCGACACCGCGCACAGGGAGGTGCCGACCCAGCCGCTCAACGTCCCGATGTACGGGACCATCACGCTGAAGAGCATCGGGAACGCGATGCCCGACATGACCACGGCCATCGCGAACACCGTCGCGTCGCCCGGCCTGCTCTTGGGCTTCGGAAGGAGCTTCACGAGCCGCGGCACGCCGAAGCCCATCCGATACGTAATGAGGAACACGCCGAGGAACACGACGGCCCATGCCATGTACTTGGCGCCCGTGCTTTGCGGGTTGCTCAGGTTGTAGGGGTTGCCCGGGAACTGTGTGAACGCCATCGGGGCGGACACGATCATGAACATGACGTAGCCGAGAAGGCCGAAGTTCCGGATCGAGAGAGCATCGGTCTTGCCGCGCAGGTGCTCCCAGGCCATGAACCCGAGGATGAACACGGTCATCGCGTACGCAAGAAGGGTGAGCAGTGTGACCATTCTGTCCCGTCCTCGGTCCTTCCGCCGGCGACAACGACCGACACCTTCGCCTCGGCTATCGACCACCCGCCGATCGTTCCGATCGGAAGTCGGCTCACCGCGGCCCCGTGTCAACCCGCGACCGAGAACGCCGAGCGATCGCTCACTTCTCGGACCGGCGCGACACCCCTCACAAACGTTCGTACGTCACAAGCCGAAAACGGAGTTCGGGCCCGCTCGACCGTTTCCGCTGATCGATCGATGGTAGCAGGCCGAAGATTCGGGCTGTGCCGAACGCACGCCTCATCGGCGTTTGAGGGGGTTCGGTGCTATCGTCTGACCCCGTTTGCACGATTTGGACGCCAGGACGCCGGGAGCCACCTCTGACGGTCTCGATCTTCATCCAGACGCTGAACGAGCAGGACAACCTCCCGGGTCTGCTTGAGTCCGTCTCGTGGGCCGACGACGTCGTCGTGCTCGACTCGCTCTCCACCGACCGGACCCGCGAGATCGCCGAGGCGGGCGGCGCCCGGTGGTTCGAACGGGCCTACGACGGCCGCGGCCCGCACCAGAACTGGGCGATGGAGAACATCGAGTTCAAGCACCGCTGGGTGTTCTACCTCGACGCCGACGAGCGGATGACCCCGGAGCTCCGGACAGAGATCGAATCGATCGCGGCAGACTGGGAGAACGGAACCCGCACCCGCGACAACGGCGATCCGGTCGCTTACTACTGCGGAAGAAAGAACTACTTCCGCGATCGGTGGCTCAAGCACGCGATGCCCCCCGGGAACATCATGCGGTTCTTTCAGCCGCCCCACATCCGCTTCGCGCGCCTCGCCAACCCCGCGCCGACGGTGGACGGCGAGATCGGCTACCTCCGCGAGATGTTCATCCACTACAACTTCTCGAAGGGGCTGACCGAGTGGTTCACACGCCACAACCGGTACAGCACCTACGAGGCGCAGGAGACGATCAAGGCTCTCTCGGACAGCCCCGTCCGACTCGGCAACCTGCTCAGCGCCGACCGCAACACCCGCCGACTTGAGCTCAAGAACCTGAGCTTCCGGATGCCTCTGCGTCCGGTGCTCAAATTCTTCTACATGTACCTCGGGCAGGGCGGGATCCTCGACGGCGCGCCGGGCCTGACGTACTGCATGCTTCAGGCGATCTACGAGTACCAGATCGTCCTCAAGGTCCACGAGATGCGCCGCGTCGAGCGCGGGCTCATCCCGAGCTAGGAGCGGCGCGGTGCAAATCATTCATTTCCTTCAGGAAATGAACCTCGAGCAGGGCGGCGTCGTCCGTGCGGTCCTCGACACGGCCTCCGCGCTCGCCGCGGCGGGGCTCGACGTCGTCGTTCTCACCCACGATGAGCGTGATCGCCCGGACGGCTGGAAGCCCGGAGCGACTGGGGTCCCGCACGTCGTCAACCTCGGACCGATCGGCGGTCGCGGGCGGCGCCTGTCACGCGATCAGCTCGCGACCGTGGAGAAGCTGCTCACGGGCGACACCGTGGTCCACCTCCACGGCGCCTGGAAGCTGGCGAACAACCAGATCGCCCGTCGATGCCGCGAACGACGCGTTCCCTACGTGCTCTCAGCGCACGGCATGCTGGACGACTGGTCGATGTCGCAGAGCAGACTGAAGAAGCGGCTCTACCTCTTGATGGGCGGCAGCGCCACCATCGAGGGAGCGGCCGCCGTCCATTGCACGGCCGACGCCGAACTCGCTCAGGCGAAGAGGTGGCTTGGCTCCAACGCCGAGGCTGGGTTCGTCGCGCCCAACATCACCGACCTTTCGGCGTTCACGGACCTGCCGGGTCCCGGTCTCGCCCGCGAGAGCTTCGGCCTGCCCGACCCCGCAGCGGACGCCCCACCCGTGGTGCTCTTCCTCAGCCGCCTGCACTACAAGAAACAGCCGGAAACCCTCATCCGCGCGACCGCCGTTCTCGCTGAGCGCGGAACCGCCTGTGTCACGCTCCTCGCAGGTGTCGGCGACGACGCCTACACGAGTTCGCTGCGCGACCTGATTCAGAGCCTCGGCCTCGCCGATCGGTGCCGCCTCCTCGGGATGGTCAAGGGCTCCCTGAAGCTCTCGCTCTACCAGGCGGCGGACGTGTTCGCGCTGCCGACGAGCCAGGAGAACTTCGGCCTCGTTTACACCGAGTCGCTCGCCTGCGGGACGCCCATCGTCGCGACGAAGGGCACCGATATCTGGCAGGAGCTCCAATCCTCGGGCGCGGCCGAGATCGCCGACGCGACTCCCGAAGCGTTCGCCGACGCGATCGCGCGTCTCGTCTCTGACCGTGACGCCTTGAAGCGACGCGGCGAAGAGGGCCGCCGACACGTCTTCGAGTGGCTCGAGGTCGATCGGACCACCGATCGATACGTTGTCATGTACCGAACGCTTCTGGCCGAAGAGGGAGGCGCCGCGTGACCGAGAAGCGACCCGTCCGCCTCGCATTCATCGTCAACGCCCCGGCGCCGTATCGGATTGCTCAGCAGTCACGCATCGCACGCGAACTGTCCGATGTCGAGCTGTTCAGCGTCTACAAGTTCGAACACAACAACTCCCCGTGGACGACGCCGTTCCCCGACGAGATCAACCCGGTGGTCTTCGGCAAGGGCGAGTACGTCGTGAACAAACACAGGGGCATGAACCGATTGCGGATGTGGCGCCGCGGCGGCGAGATCATCGACTGGATGAAGCGCGAACGGATCGACGCGATCATCAACGCGGGATTCAACGACCTCGCCTCGCTGCGCGTCATGACGTGGGCGTCTCGGCGGATGCCGGTCCTGATGCTCAACGACTCCAACGTCCACCGCGATTCAGCCGCGGGCTTGAAGCTCGCGGTCAAGAAGGCCTACATCGGGTGGATCCTTTCCAAGCTGACCGCGCTCATGCCGAACGGAACCAACGGGGTCAAGTACTATCAACGCTACCCGGGCGGCGCCGGCAAACCGACGTTCTTCCTGCCCTGCGACGCCAACTACGATGCGATCGCGAGCGTCACCGACGAAGACATCCGCCGCTGCCGCGAGAAGCACGGGTTGCGCGAAGACCGACGCTACCTCGTCTTCTGCGGACGCTTCGACCCGGTCAAACGCATCGACCTCCTCGTCGACGCGTTCGCCTCGATCGCCGCCGACCGCCCGGATTGGGATCTCATCCTCGCGGGTGACGGCGAGCTGATGTCCGAGATCACTTCGCGGATCCCCGATGATCTCCGCCACCGCTTCGTGCTCACCGGATTCCTCGACGGCGCGAAGGAGGTCACCGCGGTCTATCGATGCGCGGAGGCGCTGGTCCTTGCGAGCGCGTTCGAGGCATGGGCGGCCGTCATCCCCGAGTCGATGGCGACGGGGTGCGCCATCGTCAGTTCGCATGTCGTCGGCGCCACCGCCGACCTGATCGAGGAAGACGTCAACGGCTACACCTTCCGATCTGGCGACGGCGCCGACCTCGCGGAGAAGCTGCTGCGCATCACCGACGACGCGAACATCGATCGCCTCCGACGCGGCTCAGCCGATGTTCTCCGCCGATGGCGCGAGCGGAGCGATCCGGTCGACGGCGTACGACGGGCGCTCGAGTTCTCCGGTCTGCTCGCGCCCGCCTCGGGCGTCAAGCCGACCGGTGACCCCTACGAGGACTGGAAGCCGGACGTCCAGGAGGGCGTCAACGCGCTTGCGCAGCGTGAACGACGTGGCGTCGAGCGAGGGCCCGCGTGAGGCTCCCGGATTTCCTCATCATCGGCGGTATGAAATGCGGGAGCACCACGCTCTACCGCGACCTCATGACCCATCCGGACGTGTTCTTCCCAATCGACAAAGAGCCGGAGAGCCTCGGCTCCGATCACGTCCTCACGGAAGAGGGCCGCGCCGCCTACGGCGCGCTGTTCGCGAAGGCCGCGGATCACCAGCTCTGCGCCGAGGCGTCGACCGGCTACACCAAGCTCCCCGACATCACGGGGGCGGCTCGCCGCGCTCGCGAACTCATCGGCGCCGACCTCCGAGCCATCTACGTCGTGCGCGAGCCCGTGGCGCGGATCGTCAGTCACCATCACCATGCGCGGAGCGGCGGCGCGGACATGCCCGACGACCTCCTCGCGGCGCTCGATTCCAGCCCGGAGTTGCTCAATTACACCCGATACGCGACGCAGGTCGCGCCGTGGATCGAGGCGTTCGGCGCCGACGCTATCCGCATCGTTCGCTTCGAGGACTACACCAAGGCGCGCGCCGAGACTGCCGCCGAGCTCTCTCGCTTCATCGGAATCGATCCGAAGCCCGAGCTCGTTCAGGAAGACCGCGTCTACAACAAGAGCGAGGCCAAGCCCGTCGTCACGGGTCGATGGCGCTTGATACAAGGCAACGCCGTCTACCGCGCCGTGGTCCGCCCGCTGATGTCGCAGGCGGTTCGCGATCGGGTCCGCGCGTTGATTCTCCCAAAGAGCAAGAGCGAACGCGCGAGGGTGAGCGCCGACATCATCCACAGGGTCTACGACGCGCTCGAGGGCGATCTGGAAGCGCTGGCGGGGATCATGGGCTCCGACGGACCGGTGTGGAACCGCGAAACGACGCTTGCCCGCTACCGCGACGCCTGAGCGACATCGGGCAGAGCGAGATCGACCACGACGCCGTAGTGATCGCTCCCCGGAAGCGCAACGGTCTTCCACGACAACGCCTCTGCGCCACGTCCGGTGAACACGTCGTCCACCGCGACATCGAACGGCCACACCGAAGCGCGTGGAAACGTACCGCCGACATGCGCGAGCGGCTTGGAGCGGGTCAGACCCAGCCCGCCCGCGAGCGCGCGGCTGCGATGCGACGCGGGCCCGCCGTTGAGATCACCCGCCGCGATCAGCGGAAGACCGACCGCGGCGGTCCGCTCCGGATCTCGACCAGCGATGATCCTCGGAATCGCGTTCCCCTGCGACCACGCCTTCGGCGACCGAGGACTCGTTGCGTCGAACAGAATCATCGTGAATGCGCCGCCGGGACGATCGACGACCGCCTCGCGGAGGCCGTCGGCCATGGTTGTGCGGTCGGCGTCCGCGCCATCGACCGCCGATCGCTGCGGCCAGCGGCTGAGCATGAGCTTCACCCCGGCGCCGGCGCGGGGGGACACCCATCCGTGGGGCCATTCGTCCCGAAGCTGCCCACCTTCCTTGAAAGCTTCGACGAGCCAGGCGGGCGTCTCGAGCAGGCAGACGATGTCCGCGTCGACGTCACGGATCGCATCGAACACCTCGTCGTGGTCGGCATCGTTCGCCGCGAGCCCGTTCCACACCAGCACCCGGACGTCAGGTGACGACGAGGCGTCTGTCGGATACGGGGTCAGTCGGCGCCCCTGGCTCAGCCCGCCAAGGCCGATTCCGAGCGCCACGACACAGCCGACCGCTGAGAGCCATCGACCACGAACGGCCGCAACCAGAAGCACGACGCCCGCCATAAGAACCGCCTGCGCCGTCAAACTTGCGGCGAGGTCGAGCACCCAACCTTCCGCAGCGACCGCCCATGCCGAACATCCTGCTATCGTTGCGATCGCGGCGAGCGGCGTGATCACCGACCTCCGTCGGTGTCGACGGCGGCGGTCTCGAGAGCGGGGAGAGATGTGAGCGCCCAAGCGTTCCACGACGTTCACAACATCGTCCGCGGCCCGCCCGGGCTCTGCCAAGAGTGGACGGAGGACAAAAAACAAGCGAGGCGCCATCAGTGGATGGCGCCCCGCTGGAGGAGAGAGAGATCGCTCGCACTATACCAGCAACCCTTCATATTGGCTCGCTGACTATTTACAATTCTTTCAAGTTTCGCCAGTTTGCCACGATTCTGACGGGCGTCTGGGAAAATTCTCCACCGAAACATGGGGTCAACCGCCGCTTCATTGACACAATCTATGATACAGCATCATAATCCCTACGGATTCAAGACGTCCTGACGGCCACCTACGATGTCTTTGTTCGCCCCCACTGTTCTTGAGGAGTGCTCGTTATGGCCCTGACAAAGGATCTCGTCCGCCGCGCGCTCACAGGTGTGGACGGTCCCGACGGCATCGATCTGGTCACCTCGGGGGCTGTGGAGTGGATCGCGGTCTGCGAAGCGGACGCATCGGTGAAGCTCAGTGTTGAGCCGACGCCGGGTCGCGAGCAGTTTGCCTCGCTCGCGACCGCCTGTGCTGCTGCGGTAACGCGGGAGGCCAAGCGGGACGGCGTGTCGAACGTCTCCCTGCTCGTCCAGTTTGTGGACGAAGACGGCTCACTTCTGTACGAAACCCGTACTCCAAGCGCCGGCAGCCCGCCCGTGCGCGAGCAGCCGCCCGAAGCCGCGGCGAACGCCAAGGCGTCGTCGCTGCCGGGCGTGGACCACGTCATCGCGGTCGGCGCGGGCAAGGGCGGGGTCGGGAAGAGCACCGTGGCGGTGAATCTCGCGGTGGGGCTGGCCCGCAGGCGGCTCGGGACCGGGCTGCTCGATGGCGATATCTACGGCCCAAGCCTGCCGACAATGCTCGGCCTCGGCGCCATGGAGCAGATCGCTCACGAGGGCAAGCTGCAACCGTTTCTCGTCCACGGGGTGAAGGCGGTGACGATCGGCAAGCTCGTCGATCCGGAGAAACCCCTGATCTGGCGTGGCCCAATGGCGCACGGCGCCTTCCAGCAGCTCACGACCCGCACGAACTGGGGTGAGCTCGATCGCTTGGTCATCGATCTTCCTCCTGGAACAGGTGATATCCCGTTGACGATGGCACAGTCGCTCCAGTTGTCCGGCGCGGTGATCGTCTGCACGCCGCAGCGCGTCGCTCAGGACGACGCGGTCCGGGCGACGCGGATGTTCCAGCAGCTCGGGGTCGAAATCCTGGGTGTGGTCGAGAACATGAGCTACTTCGTCGGGGACGACGGGAAAACGTATGACCTGTTTGGGCGGGGCGGCGCCGAGATCATGGCTCAGCGGCTCGGGCTCCCGTTCCTCGGCGCGATCCCGATCAACACGGCCCTGCGGAAGAACGGCGACGCGGGCGAGCCGCTTCGGAACTTCGATCCGGAGACCGCTGGCGGGGAGCAGTTGCCGAAAGCACTTGAGCAGGTGGTCGGCAACCTCGAGAGCCAGCTCGCGCTCGCGAGGCTGCGCACGGGGTCCGCGAAACCGAAGCTCACAATCAGTTGAAGCAGGCGCTCGACCGTCGGTGGTCGCTTCGCGCGGCTGTACCATGCGCCGATCAGATCTGAGGAGACCCATCGATGCCGAACGCTGACAGCTTCGCCGAGGCCACGAAGAAGACGACCGAGATCGGTCGCGCCGTCGTCAATCATCTGAACGCGGGAGAGAAGAGCGACGAGCCGCTCTGGGCCGCCTACTGGGACGCGGGATTCGAGTCGGTCGAGGGAGATGGGCAGTCCTGGAAGGGGATCGACGAGGTGCGCAAGAAGCACGCGGAGTGGTACGCCGCGTTCACGGTGCACAACTGCAAGGCTGAGGGCCCGTACGTCACGAACGACGCGTTCGCGGTGAAGATCGAGATGGAGATCGAGGCCAATGACGGCTCGATGCCGCGCATATCGATGAGCGAGATCGGTCTCTACACCGTCGCCGATGGCAAGGTCGTGCGAGAGCAGTTCTTCAACGCGCCGCGCGACTGATGGGGCGTACGGATCCGTTCAACGGCCGCGTCTGGCACGCACGATTTCGACCGCTTCGCTGATCGCTCTATCGACCTCGTCGTTCACGATGAAATGGTCGTACGCGCCGCTCGACCGCGCGTACTCGATTTCTCGCTTCGCCTCGCCGAAGCGGCGCTGGATCTTGGACTCGTCCTCGCGGTCGCGGGAACGGAGGCGTTCGAGAAGCGTGGGCTCGTCGGGCGGGAGGATGAACAGCGCGAGCGCGTCGGGCATGCGCTCCTTGACGACCGTCGCGCCCTGCACATCGATCTCCAGGATGACGACACGTCCGCGCTCGAGCTGAGCGTCCACCCATTCCTGTGGGGTGCCGTAGAAGGACCCGAAGACCTCCGCGTGCTCGAGGAGATCACCGTCATCGCGGAGGCGTTTGAACTCTTCCTCGTCGATGAACCAGTAGTCGACGCCGTCGACCTCGTGCTCGGTCTTCTGACGCGTCGTGACCGACACGCTGAAGATCGCGTCGGGGATCGTGCGCTCGACGCCACGGGTGATGGTGGTCTTCCCGACGCCTGAGGGGCCGCTGATGATGAGCAGCACGCCGTCATCGGTATCGGTCGGAAGCCGATGGTGCTCGTCGTGCGGGGTCACGGGGCGCCTCCCTCGGAGGCGCCGTTGATCACGTCTACTAGCGTCGCCATGCGGGTCGCGACGCCGCAGCGGACCTGCTCGGTGATGAGGCTGCGGGCGCCGTCCGCGGCTTCGCCGTCGATCTCCACGCCGCGGTTCATGGGCCCGGGGTGCATCACCACGGTCGACGGGCGGAGCTTGGCGAGGCGGTCGCTCGTGAGGGCGTATCCGCGGCGGTAGCCGGGCGGGGCGCCCGCGCCGCCGTGGCGTTCGACTTGGACACGAAGCATCATCAGGGAGTCGCACGAGGCGAGCTCGGCGTCGAGATCGTTCGAGACGTCGCAGCCGAGCGCCGCGAGCTTCGGTGGAGCGAACGCCGGCGGCCCGACGACGACGACCGAGGCGCCGAGGAGCGAGAACGCTTCGACGGCCGAGCGGGCGACGCGCGAATTGAGCACATCGCCGACGATCGCGACGCGCAGCCCAGCGAGATCGAACGCGTCCGCACGCCCGACGAACCTGGCGAAGGCGAGGACATCGATCATCCCCTGCGTGGGGTGGGCGTGGCGTCCATCGCCTGCGCTGATCACGGGAGAGGACACCGCAGCGGCCGCGACTCCGGGGCCGCCCGCCTGACGGGAACGGACGACCATCGCATCGACGCCGATGGCGGCGACGGTGCGCGCGGTATCGGCGATGGTCTCACCCTTGCTCATCGAGCTGCCGCCCGAGGCGAGATCGAGGACGTGGGCGCCGAGGCGCTGAGCGGCGGCGGTGAAGCTGACTCGGGTGCGGGTGGAGTCCTCGAAGAAGAGGAGGCCGACCGAGCGGCCACGGAGCTCGTCGCCCTCGGGAGGGGTGTCCAGGTAACCGTTCGCGGCGCGGAGGATCCGGACCAATCGCTCGTGACCGAGTTCACGGATCGTGAGGACGTTTCGGCGCGGCGCAGCGGCCTTGTTCTCGGCGCGATCGACAACCATCGTCGGACTGTAGCTTGGGGGCGCCGCGCTACTCATCGACGACCGTGTACACGGGCGGCGGATCGAAGGCGCCGAGGGCCCAGGGGCGTGTCCGCTCAACCCTCCAGGGCTTCAGACCGCCCTTCATATCGAGGGTGATGACCTGGTAGACAGGGTCGGCGCCCTCGGTCTGGAAAACAGGGCGGTAGACGTCGATCTCGGCCTCGTCGCCACGGATCGCGAGGCGTCCGATGTGATAGATCGGGTAGCCGCCGAGGGGCTTGCCCTCGATCGGGAGGATCATCTGACGACCGATCTTGTCCGAAATCCGGTGGGCGCGGTAGGGCTTGACGATTTCGGGAAGGGAGACGACGACCGGGGGAACGACCTCGTCGCGGTCGAGCATCCACTCGATCGCGGCGACGGTGATCTCCTCGCCCGCCTCCGAATTCACCGCGGTCGTCGGGAGGACCTCGTTCGAGCGGGGATAGGTGCCATAGCCCACACAGCCACCCGCGATGACCGCGGTGATCAGGCAGATGCCTGAGGCGGCGGCAACAATCGTCTGATTCGTCTTGTCGCCGCGTGTTCGGTTCATCCGCTGCTCCGCATCGAAAACCCGTTTCGGAGCGACATGATACAGCGGAGCCCGACGCGACGACGAGCGGAGCTGGGAGCGGGCCGACGATGGTGAAAGGTGGCGATGTGAGCGATTCCCGATCAGCGATGGTCCCGACTGATCCGCCGCCCGCGGAAGCGCCCAAGGCCTCGGGCGCCCGGTTCGTCGTCGGCGTGAGCGGGGCAAGCGGGGCGGCCTATACCCTGCGGCTCGTCGAACAGCTTCTCCTCGGGGGGCATGAGCTGCACGTCGTCGTGAGCGAGTACGGCCAGCGGCTGCTGCACGACGAACTCGACATCAAGCGGGTGGACCTCGAGAGCTTCTGCCCTCATCTGGCGGGCAGCGTGGCGGGAGAGACGCTTCGATCGCGGTTCATCGCCCACCCGAACAAGGACGTTGGCGCGGTGATCGCGAGCGGGAGCTTCCTGCACCGCGGCATGGTGATCGTCCCGTGCAGTTCGACGAGCCTCGGGGCGATCGCGACGGGTTCGGGGAGCAACCTGCTGTCGCGCGCGGCGGCGGTGACGCTGAAGGAGCGTCGGCCGCTCATCGTGTGCCACCGCGAGATGCCGCTGAGCCTTATCGATATCGAGAACATGCGATCGCTCACGCTCGCCGGCGCGACGATGTGCAGCCCGAATCCGGGGTTCTACCTCCGACCGACGAGCCTGCACGACGTTATCGACTTCGTCGTCGGGAAGGTCCTTGACCTGCTCGGCCTCGAGCACGCGCTCAAGACGCGATGGGAAGACGCGCGCGAGCGGTAACTCACGCACGGGCTCCGCGACATCGAATACTGAGCACTGATCGACAGATCAGGGGCAACCCGTGCCGAAGGCGCTGAGGAAGGCGACGACGTCGGCGATATCGAACACGCCGTCCGGCGCCGCGAAGTCGGCCGTGGGGTCACCCGCTCCGAAGAGCGAGAGGAAAGCAACAACATCGGCGATATCGAGCGTCCCCGCGGGGGCGGCGAGATCGGCGCGGCAGGAAGCCGGCGGCGTCACGGCGACACCGAGGGCGTCGACGAGCCAGTTGTCGTCGCCGCCGCCATCGACCACGACACGCATCGCCGAGTTCTGGACCTGCAACGACGCGGGCACTTCGGCGACACCGACCCGGTAGTTCGCGCCACTCGGCGCGAGCGAGACGAGCGTGGTCCAGACGCCCGCGCCATCGCGGAACTGCAGGAGCATGTCGCCTGCGGCGGGGCCGGTCGGCCTGGCGCGGACGTAGGCCGCGTCGCCATCGATCAGGAAGCGGAGATCGACGTTGAAGGTCTCGAGGGCGCTCGCGCCGTCGATCTCGGCGGCGAGCGATCCGGCGTCACCCGACTCGACAAGTCGGGTTCCACCGACGGCGAGCCATCGGGTCTGCTCGTCGAGCGCTGCGTCAAAGAGTTCTTCGAACGGAGCGCCGAAGCCTTCGAAGGCGCCGACGCGGAAGTCATCGATGTGCCAGACGTCGTCGGCGTCTGCGCTGAGCGGTCGGAGGCGGAGTTTGACGCCGCGGAACGTTGCCGAGAGAGGCAGCGGCGCGTCGAGCCAAGCGAAACGGCCGTCGCTCGATCCGGTCGCTTCGAAGGTCTTGATCGTGCTCCATGCTTCGCGCCCGGTGGCGGTCGTGCGGTGCTCGAGTCGAAGGCCGTCGCCTGCCTCCAGGTCGGTCTCGCGGGCGAAGAAGCCGACGCTCACGAGCGGGGCGGCGATGAGCGGATCGATGTGACCGGTGATGATCTCGTCGTCACGATCGAGGCGGAGCGCGAACGGGGCAGACGGGGCGCCCAGAACGACCTCGACGTTGGCGGTCGTATCGGTCTCCCAATTGTCGTCGTCGAGCGACCCGCCCGCGAAGCCGTCGAGGACCGGGAGCAGGAGCGTTGAGCCGGTATCGACGGTCAGGCAGTTGCGGCTCGCGGCGTGGGCGCGGATCGCCCCGATGGAGACTGGCGCAAACGACGGGCCGCTGAGACCGTTGCAGCCGTTGATGCCCGAGCACATGATCTGGCACGGGTTCACGCCGTTGCAATGCGGGGCGCTGAAGTTGTGGCCCATCTCGTGCGAGATCAGGCCGCTGAGGCTACCAAGGTTGGTCGAGAATCGCAGGTCGTTCACGCCGTATCGAGAGCCGGTGCAGACGGTGTTGAGGTAGGCCACACCGATCGTGGAGCCGTCGAAGTTCACGCCGCTGAAGAGGTGGGCGAGATCGTGCTCGATGCCGGTCTGGCCGTCCCGCCAGTTGGCCCGCATCTGGGAGAGCAGGCCTCCGCCCGACGAGCCGCTGTACGGGTTCTCGCCTTCGGAGGTCCGGACCACAATGCCGCTCATCTCGAGGACGACCTGCACGTCGCGTTCGTAGATCGCGCTGACGAGACCGAGGAGCAGCTCGGAACGCTCGACGGTGTCATCGATCGACGAGCCGTTGCGCTGGAAGAAGGGGAAGTCGCAGTCGATGCCCACCTGCGCCACGAAGACCTCGCCCGGCAGCAGTCCGCCCTCGGCGGTCGTCTGCTCGGGGAGCTCGGCGTGATCGATCGCGTTGCGAACGAAGCCATGCAGGGGCGCCTCATCGGCGGTTCCGCAGTCGCCACCGAACGTCACGACGTCCGCTCCGTCGTAGACAACAACCGCGCCGTTCGGGGCGGCGGGCTCGAAGTCGGCCACTGGCTCGGCGAACCAGCGTTTGGCGCCCTCGGCGACCATCAGGCTCCATCCCGCTTCGCCGCGGCTGCCGAAGACGACGCCGCCCGATTCGGTCGTGCCTCGATAGAGCATGCTCGGGGCCGCGTCGACCTGGACGAGCCCGCCTGCGCCGTCGCTGGTCATGATCTTGAAGCCGTCACCCCGGAGGCGGTACGGGCGGAGATCGAAGGTGCGCGCTTCATCGTCGAGCGTGAGCCCGACGGCGATGGCGCCGTCCTCGAGTCGCTGCTCGGCGGGGGTCTGAACCGTCCAATCGATCAGCGCGAGCTGCTCGGCGGCGACATCGCCGATCGGGCGAACGGCGCCCTGGCCCGCGGCCTGGTCGACCGGCTGACCCGCCGGGTGGGCGATGGCTCCGGCTCCAACAAAGGCCGACATCACGCCGGCGAGCGCACGGTTCATCAACATCTTTCCTCCAGCGTTCCCTATGGGCGATTGAACACCTGGCTCACCCCCTGGGGAGCGAGGCGTGAAACGGGTGTACCACAAAGCGGATGCCCGATCAACGCTGGATTGGCGCGGGCCGATCGTCGAGGCGACCGGTCTCCCTGCTGAATACGCGTGTCAGGGGCACCCCTGACCGAAGAAGGATGTGAACGCGACGACGTCGGCGATGTCGAACACGCCCTGGGGGGCGCCGAGGTCGGCGATGGGGTCGCCCTGGCCGAAGGCGGTGAGGAACGCGACGACGTCGGCGATGTCCAGAACGCCCTGCGGCTCGCCGATGTCGGCGGGGCAGGAGGGCCCGCCCTCGATATCGAGGCAGTCGAGCGTCGCGGTGAAGTTGCGGATGTATTCCTTCGTGGACTCGCCGAAGTGCGGGTCGCCAATGCCGGCGCACGCGTTGAGGCTGTAACACATGATGTAGCACTCGTCGCCCATGCAGTGCGGCGCGCTGAAGTTGTGGGCGAACTCGTGCGAGACGAGCTTGAAGTTCTCGACGAAGTCATAGACGACCTGGGTCGCGCCGTACGCGCGAGGCGTGCAGACGGAAGTCGTGACGCCCACCGCGATGGCGGGGCCGTTGAAGTTTCGTCCGACGAAGAGGTGCCCGATGTCGTGGGGGATATCGATGTCGCCCGATTGCCAGACATCCTCCATCACACGGATGGCGCGCTGGAGCGGGCGGTCGATGATGTACGGATCGTCGTTGATCGAGACTCGAACCACCACACCCGTGAGACGGAACGAGATGTTGACATCGCGCTCGTAGACCAGATTAACCGCGTTGATGACCCGCTCGACCTCCGCGAGCGCGAGATCGATCGACGACGCGTGCCGCTCGTAGAAGTAGAGGTCGCAGTCGATACCCAGCTCGACCACGCGGTACTCGCCCGGGCGGAGGTCGGTGGCGGCGGCGCTGGCTCGCTCGGGTAGGTTCGCGCGGTCCACTGCCTCGCCGACGAAACGGTGTACCGGCGCGTCGAGGTCGTCGGCGCCGCACACCGCGCCCGCCGGCAGGCCGTTCGACATCGACTCGACGAGCGTGGCGACCGGCGGCGGGCCTGCTCGCCTCCCCGCCGTGTCGTCGACGCGGTAGACACCCCGAGCAGAGATGAAGATGTTCCATCCTGTCTCGTCACGGTCTGCCGCAACGAGTTCGCCGAGATCCGTCGTCCCGCGGTACACGCCGCTCGGGGCGGGGTCGACGGGCATGACGCGGCCGCGATCGTTGGTGAAGTCGCCTGTGTTCACGCCCATCAGCAGCTTGAAACCGTCACGACGGATGTTCGACGGGCGCAGATCGATCAGGCGCGGCTCCCCGTCGATCATGACCTCGAGCATTACATCGCCTTCGGGCGCTTGCTGCGCCGATGGCGGGACGAAGGCGCTCGCGCCGGGAAGCGGCTGGGCGGTGGCGCCCGCGGTGATGATGGTCGGACAGATCACGATCGACGCGAGTACGCCGCACACGGTCTTTGTCATGTCGAAACTCCTCCGGGCGGAACGGTATCGATCCGCGCCGGAGGACGCCTCATCCGAAAGCGGAATCAGCACGGGTTTGCGCGAACTACGGACACCCGGCGCCGAATGCGGCGAGGAATGCGATGACGTCCGCGATGTCGTAGACACCTCGCGGATCGCCTAGATCTGACGACGGTTCGTTCGCGCCGAAGAGGCTCAGAAACTCAACGACATCAGCGATATCGAGCGTTCCTGAGGGAGCCGCGAGGTCCGCCGGGCACGTTGTCGGCGGTTCGACCGCGACGCCGAGACGATCGATTAACCATGCCCCACCATCATCACCTTCGACCACCACCCGGAGCGCCGCGGCGGCTGTGCGAAGATTCGATGAAATCTCCGACTGGCCGACGCGGTAGGCGCCGCCGATCGGTTCGAGCGTGACAACCGACCGCCATATGCCGGCGTCGTCCCGGATCTGAACGATGAGGTTCCCCGCTATCGGACCGGTCGGCCTCGCGTGCACGAACACCTTGTCGCCCTCGAGCAGGTAGCGGAGGTCGATGCCGTGTGATTCGAGCCGGCTTGAACCATCGACCATGATCGCGAGCGATCCCGGCATGAAATCGTCGACGAGCGGCGCGTTCGCGACCGTGTCCCATCGGAGCGCTTCGTCGAGCGGGCCATCGAAGCGTTCCTCGAAGGGGGCGCCGAAACCTGCGAACGGTCCGACGCGGAAGTTGTCAACATGCCAGCCTTCGCTCGCGGCGTCACCGGTAGCGCGGAGTCGGATTCGTGTCCCGAAGTACGTCGCGGCCGACGGCAGGACGGCGTCGCGCCAGAGGAAGCGATCGCCGAAGGCTTCGGGCGAGAAGCTGGTGATCGAACGCCACTCGCCGCGGTTCGCCGAGAAGTACTCGGAGACGAGCGGCGCGACGGGCTCAGCGCCAATAGATCTCGCGTAGAAGCTCAGGGTGAGCTGGTCGCCGTTTTCCTCGCCGTTGAAGACGCGCGTCTCGATCGCGTCGCTGCCGTCGAGTTCGAGGGCGAAGGGAGCGGTCGGGGCGTCGGGAACGCTCGCGACCGTCGCGCTGGTATCGGTGTTCCAGACCGCGTCGGTGATCGTGCCGGCGTCAAACGTGTCTTCGAGTGGCAACACTGCCGTGCGAGCACGCGTGATCCCGATGCACTCGAGATCGCGCGCTTCGTACATTGCTCGACGCCCTTGGAACTCCCCGAATCGAAGCCCGCCGAGGCCCCCGCACGCGCCGAGTGTCGAGCACATGATGTGGCAGTCGTCGAGCCCATCGCAGTGACCCAGCGCGAAGTTGTGCCCCATCTCGTGCGCGATCAGACCGGTCAGTTGACCAAGGCTCGTTGAGAATCGAAGATCGTTGACGCCGTACCGGGAGACGCTACAAAGACTGCTCAGATACGCACGCCCGATGACGTTCCCATCGAAGTCGACGCCGCTGAAGAGGTGCGCAAGATCGTGCTCGATCCCGGTCTGGCCAAATCGCCAGTTCTCCCGCAGCTGGCAGAGGAGGTCGCTCGAGTCCGTTCCGCTGTACGGATTCTCTTCCAGCGACGTTCGCACAACGACGCCTCTCAGCTCCATAATGACGTTGGCATCCCGTTCATAGACCGCGCTGACCATCGCGACGAGCAGCTCCGCGCGAGCGATCGTTTGCGCCACGCTCGACCCGTTCTGGGTGAAGAACTGGAAGTCGCAGTCGACGCCGACATCGGCGACGTAGACCTCGTCCTCACCGATGACGCCGGCGGGCGTAGTGGCCGCCGGGAGGCTCGCGTGTTCCGCCGCAGCCCTCGCCATGTGGTGCAGCGCCGCGTCGTCCTCGATACCGCATACGCCGCCGCCACCGGCGATGTCCGCCGCGTCGTACACGACCACCGACCCCGCGGGCGCGCCGGGCTCGAAGCTCGCGAGCGGCTCAACGAACCACTGCTTCCCGTCCTCCAGCACCATGGCGTTCCAATTGCCGTTCGAGTTGCTTGCGACGACAACGCCGCCACGCTCCGTCGCTCCGATCATCAACTCACTCGGTGGAGGCATTACCTGCTTGAACGTCCCATCGCTGTCGGTCACGAGCACCTTGAAGTCGTCGCGCCGACCCGCGAACGGACGAAGCGCGAGGCGGCGGGTTGCGCCGCCGAGCTCCAGGTCGAGCATGACGCCTCCGTCGACGACGTCGTGCGCCACGGGCGTCTGAACGGACCATTCGATGAGGGCGTACCGCTCGGCCGTCGCGTTGCCGAGCACGGTCGGCGTGACTTGGGGCGCCGCGAGCGCGCATGAGATCACCACAGCCGGCGCAACGCCGGCGAACGCACGATGCAACATGCTCATTCCCTTTCCTGCGGCGCGGGCAGTGGATGCGATCCTCGCCCCGGCGTTCCTTTGCTACAGCCGTCGCCTTGGTTTGAGGTCGAACCGTCGGTCCTGTTCGGGTTCAACCAAGCCTGTGCCATCTCTCGGCGGCGCCGGGGGGCTTGGCGCCGTTCGTCCGGGTGGCGACCCGAGTGGCCTCGGGACAGCGGACCTTTCCAGTCCACTTCAAACCTATGTAGCAGACAGAGTGGGTCCGACGCAAGAACAACACCTGATGCGATGTAGGTTTTTTTCCACTTTCCTTCCGAACGCGACTCGACAGGACGCCGCCACTTGACCCCCGGTCGGGGGTGGTGATTCAATCTCCCGCGCTCGGACCGCCGCGGAAGGCGTCGAGTCGCGGCGAAGCGGCAACGACCGCCTCAAGAAGGACCGGGCCGGTCGGCCGAACGATGACGCTTGATACGGCAGAGCGGTGTTCTGGAGTGAAACTCCGCGGCGCATTCATGGCCGATGCGCCGTCGATCGAGCGTATCGAGGCGGCGGCGTTCGCCAATCCCAACGAGCGGTTCCCGATTGCGCGTATCCGAGCGCTGCTCGCGAACCCGCGTGCGCGGTCGATCGTCGCCGAATCGGGCGGGAACTCGGTCGGCTGGTGCGTCGCGCTGGTCCGCGCACACGCCAACTGGCGATCCGGTCGGGTCTACAGCCTCGCCGTCGATCCGGCGATGGGCGGGCTCGGCATCGGGCGAACGCTCGTGACCACGACGCTCGATTCGCTCGCGTCTGAGGGCGTCGAACGCGTGTATCTCGAGGCCCGTGCGTCGAATACCGCTGCGCTGTCGCTGTACACCTCGATCGGGTTCGGCGTGGTCGAGCCGCTACCGGACTACTACGGAGCGGGGATCGACGGCGTCCGCATGAGGCGCCTTCCGATGCTCGGGACAATCCCCGATCGGTAGCGAGCGCAGAGACGGACCCGTACGATTCGGTTCGTGGCGTCGCGACGGATCTGCGCGGAGGCTGATCCGGCTTGGCGGCGGGGGAACGCATCGGGATCGACCCGGTTTCGGCCGTGCGGTCTCAACGGATGAAACGGAGATCAGGATGCAGTCACGTCGAGAGTTCCTCGCCGCAGCGGGTGGTGTGTCGCTCGGGTTCGTCGGTGTGTCGAAGCTCATCGCGGGCAGAGCCGTCGCGCGGAAGTCGAGTTCTCCGTACGGCCCGCTTTCGCCCGATCCGAAGGGCTTGCTCGATCTCCCCGCGGGATTCACGTACACGGCCCTCAGCCGAGTTGGCCAGACCATGGACGACGGCCTTCGCGTGCCGGGCAAGGCCGACGGCATGGCGGCGTTCGACGCAGGGAACGGCCTGACGGTGCTGGTCCGGAACCACGAGGTCTCGACAGCCGACCCGTTGAATGGCGCTTTCGGCCCTTCGAACGCGCTCCTCGACCATGTGGATCGTGATGACATCTACGACGCGGGCGCCGACGGCGAGCCGTCATACGGCGGCACGACGACGCTCGTCTACAACACCAAGACCGGGAAGCTCGAGCGGCAGTATCTCTCGCTCGCGGGCACGATCCGAAACTGCGCGGGCGGGCCGACGCCGTGGGGGTCCTGGCTCACATGCGAGGAGGACGTGACCACGAAGGGCGCCCAGGGCCGAGCGAAGGACCACGGATACGTCTTCGAAGTTCCCGCGACCGTCGAGGGCGGACTCGCGAAGCCGAAGCCGATCACGGGCATGGGGCGATTCAACCACGAGGCGGTCGCCATCGACCCTCGGACGGGCGTCGTCTATCTGACTGAGGACCGCGGCGACGGCCTGCTCTACCGCTACGTCCCCAACACCCGCGAGAAGATGCACGACGGCGGCCGGCTCGAGGCCCTCGCGATCAAGGATCGACCGAGCTTCGACAGCCGGAACTGGCGACAGACAACCGTCGAGATCTGCGATGAGCTCGACGCCGAGTGGATTGCGCTGGAGGACATCGACGCCCCCGCGGACGATCTGCGGCAGCGAGGGTTCGACGGCGGGGCGACCCGCTTCGCCCGTGGCGAAGGCATCTTCTGGGGCAACGAGGGCGTCTACGTCGTGTGCACGAGCGGCGGCCCGGCTCGGAAGGGGCAGGTCTGGAAGCTCTCGCCCGCGACCGAGGGTGACAAGGCCGACAGGATCAAGCTCTTTGTCGAGTCCCACGACGGGGACGTTCTCGATATGCCCGACAACGCGACGGTGGCGCCGAACGGAGACCTGTTCCTCTGCGAGGACGGTTCCGGCGAGCAGTTCGTGGTCGGCGTGACGCCCGAGGGGGAGCTGTTCAAGTTCGCCCGTAACGCCGCCAACACGAGCGAGTTCGCGGGCGCCTGCTTCAGCCCGGACGGCTCGACCATGTTCGTCAACGTCCAGCACACGGGCGAAACGATCGCCATTACCGGCCCATGGCGCAACGCCTGACCCCCCGGCAGGACGCGGACTCGACCGCCGACAAGGAGGCGGTCTAGAATCGCGGCCTGCGGGATCGGGAGGTCTCGCGGGACCGACAATTCGGTGGCCGGGCGTGTACCCAAGTGGCCAAAGGGGGCAGACTGTAAATCTGCTGGCGATGCCTTCGCAGGTTCGAATCCTGCCGCGCCCATTTTCGCTCCGCCCTATCGCGTCGTATTGAGGCGCTGCACGGGGAATTCCGCGAAAAACACTTCAAGTGAGCAATCGCTCAGGTATCTGAGCCGCCTCTTAGTGGCGGGCGCGCGATCGTCGTGGCACGGTCAAGACATGAAGACACCGATAGCCACGTCGATCTCCGCCGCCCTCATCGTCGCCGCCGGACAGGCCGACGCCCTTCCACCGATCTGGGAAAGCGATCTCGGAAGCCAGCTCTTCGAGCTTCAGGACAGTTCCGAGAGCGAGCGGGTCGCCGTGAAGCTTCCGACGCCGTTCGCATTCGCCGGCGAGACCTACGACCGGGTCTTCGTCTACGTCGGCGGCAAAGTCACGCTCGGCTCGGACGATGAGCTCGCGTGCTGCCCCGAACCGTCCGACCTGCTCGACGCAGAACCGCCGGTCATCGGACCGTTCTGGACCGACCTCTCAACCGAGGACGGAGGAGCGATCTTCGCGCTGGTCGAAAACGATCGGCTTGTCGTCACATGGTCGGACGTCCGATCCGACTCGAACGAGGATCAGGGCTATGCCTTCCAGGCACAGCTCCTGAGCGACGGAACGATCGTGTTCGGGTTTGATCGCAGCCTTCCTCTTGGCGACGACGCGCTCAACGCCGAACTCGTCGTCGGCGTAACGGACGCGGAGACCCCGGGGTCCGAATGGTCGTTCTCAACGCAGACACCGTTTTCGACCTCGTCGCCAACGGTCTTCCAGTCTTTCGAAGAGAACGAAACCGGGTTCCCGCTCGGCGATCGGAACGTGGTCTTTACACCCAACGGCTCCGGCGGATTCGACGTCACCGCCGAACGCTCCGCCCCGCCCGAGCCGTGCAGCCCGGCCGACCTTGCCGAGCCGTTCGGCGAACTTGATATTGCGGACGTCACCGCGTTCCTCGAGATCTTCGGGGAGGGCTGTTGAGCGCGAAACGGGCGAGGCGATCCGCCGTCATTCGATCAGGCGCCACTATCAAGACAAGAAGGGCGGGAGCCTTTGCCCCCGCCCTTCCCAGGATCTGATCGAATCATCGGCTCGCGATCAGGCGCGACGACGACGGGCCGCGGCGAGTCCCGCGAGGCCGGTCAGCGCGATCGTGGCCGGCGCCGGGACCGGCGTGCCGGTGACCGTGACCGACGAGAGGTCGAAGCCATCGCCGGCGCCATCGACGTTGGCGTTCAGGCCAACGCGGAGGGTGCTGACGCCCGCGACGTTCACGAAGGTCGAAGCGTTGAGGTCCGGGCCATTTGGATCGTCGGTGAAGAAGAAGAACTGGGTCTGGGCGCCGCCATCGAGCGTGTAGTAGTACTCGATGAACTCGGCCGGCGCGTTGTTGAACGAATCGGTTCCGAGGAAGTCGTTGATGAAGCTGATCGAGACCTCGTCGTACTGCGAGACGTCGATATCGAAGCTCTCGAACGAGTGAGCGCCACCGAAGTCGCTCGAGGTGAGCGTGCCACCACCCGTGATGAAGAAGTTGAGCGTCGTGTCGCTCGAGGGGATGCTCGGGTAGGAGAGCGTGAAGTTCGGGCCAACGGCCGGCGACGCCTCGAGCGCGTTGCCGTTGCTGGTGTGGTCGAAGCCGATCCCGTCAACCGAGAAGTCGGCGTCGTAAACGGTCACCGTCCCCGCCGTCGCGGCGGAGGCGATGAACGCGGCGATACCAATCGCGCACTTCATGTCCTGTCCTCTCTCTCTGGCGAATTCGCCCGTGTCTCTCCGACGGCAGGGCCCACACCCCACCGCCGCTCGTGTCCTATGGAGCAAACGCTAGTGGACACGCTGGTCGGCCGGAGCACCCAACAAGCGAACTCATCAAATCTTCACGGAGACTCGACTGGCGGCGAGCGGCATCTGGAAACTGTTCCACTCGCGCGTTCACGCCGCAACGGTACATTTCATCGCAATTTGCGACAGTCAAGCGACCCTAATCGGGGCGCGGCAGCGACACCTCGAACAGCGTTCCTTTTCCGCCCAGCCTGGAAGACACGCTTCCCCCGTGCGACGCCGCGATCCGACTGGCGAGCGACGGCACGGGCATCGGACCGTCGCCGCCCTCCTCGGTCGCGAGCACGCGAAGCGTTAATCTCCCGTCCACCGGCGACGCCGAGAGACCGACCGAGCCCACCGCACGCTCCTCTGCCCGAAGCTCGATCGCCGCAAAGACCGCGGCGACGATCACGCTCACGACGCTCGCCGGAACTCCGATCTCGACGTCGGGCGACTCCGCGTCGAGCGAGCACCGCCGTTCACGGTCGAGCAGCGTGTTGCCGAGCCGATTGAACCGGGGCCACCACTCCCGAAGCTCGATCGTCTTCGCCTCGCCCGGGGACGGCTCCAGCCGGAAGCACCGCAACGCCTCCCGCATCTCGTCCACGGTGTCCACGAGCAACTGACAGTCGCGGGCATAGCGCCGGAACCGATCGCTCACACCGCCCTCCTGCGCCTCCCGACCCGCGGATGCGCTGGGATACAGAAAGTTGCCCATGTCGTGACGCACGATCCCCGCCACGCGACAGAGCACGCTCACCCGATCGGTCACCGCCTCATCAATCGACAACGTCCGATCGCTACTCACGCGCCGCCTCCTCCGAATCGCCTCCTTCGAGTCCGTCGACCTGCTCGTCGAGCCACTGCCGGACCCGATCGAAGTCCATCGGCTTCGAAAAGAACGTGACGTCCCGGAACTCCGGAGGCAGATCGCTCGTGTCGTAGCCGGTCACGAACGCGTACGGTGCCCCGAGCTCTTCGACCCGCCTCGCCACCGGGAAGACGCGGTCGCCATCCAGATCGACATCGAGCAACGCCGCGGTGCACGTCGAGTTCTCGAGGAGCCGCAGCGCCGCGTCAACGGTGGCGACCGGGCCAACGACCGGATATCCCGCGTCGCGGACACGATCGACAAGCTGCGTCGCGAGCGGTAGCGAATCCTCGACGATGAGCACGCCTCCTGCGCTGTTTGCGTTCGCCTCGCCGCTCAGGACGCCCGCGGCCGCGATCCGCCGGAGTGGCAGACGGATCGAACACTCGAACCCCTTCGCCTCGAACCTCCGTTCGATCGAACCCCCGAGCTCGTACTCGAGGACCTCGTGAATCATCCGTAGCCCGAACCCCTCGTGCTTCTCGCGATCGATGTTCGGAACCCCGCGTTCGACCCATTCGATCCGCGCGGTGTCGTCTGGCGTGTCGCTCGTGTCGAACCGCCAACGGATCCGCAGCCTCCCATCCGTGGTCGCGAGCGCCCCGTACTTCGAGGCGTTTGTCGCCAGTTCGTGGATGACCATGTGGAGCGCGAGCGCCGTCTTCGGACGGAGCGTGATCGACGGGCCCTCAAGCGCGAGTTGTCCGGGCTCGCCGATCCGGGGAAGCAGCTCGGCCTCAAGGATCGATCGCAGCTCGGCGCCGTACCAATCCGACTTGGTGAGCAGCGCGTGGGCATCGCCCATCGATCGCAGCCGTTCAACGAGATTCGCGGTGAACCCGTCGACTGTCGTCGCGTGCTTCGCCGTCTGCGTCGTGATCGATTGAATCACCGCGAGCGTGTTCTTCACGCGATGATTCAACTCCCCCATCACCGTCTGCAGATGCCGCTCGTCGCGCTTCCGCTGCGTGATCTCGGGTGACACACCGCACACCGCGTAGATCGATCCGTCCGAGGCGCGAAGCGGGAACTTGAGCGTCAGGAACACGCGATCGCCGTCAGGCGCCGGGACCAGCTCCTCGACCTCGATCGAACGACCCGACTCCCAGACGCGCCGATCGTTCGCCTGATACTCCGCCGCGCCCGCGGCAGACGTCGCGAAGTCCGCGTCCGTCATGCCGATGACCTTCTCGGGGACCGATCCGAGCACTTCGGCGTGACGCGTGTTGCTCAGAACGTACCGCCCGTCGAAGTCCTTCGCATACACCGCCGCGGGCGCGTTGTCGATGATCGCCTGGAGCGTCTCCCGGCTTTCGTGCAGCTTGCGCTCCGTCTCGAGCTGCTCGGTGATGTCCGTGTTCGTTCCGAACCAGAGTCGGATCTTGCCGTTCGCGTTTCGGATCGGACGCGCCCGCGACAGGAACCACCGGTACGCTCCGTCCGCGCCGCGGAGCGGGAAGGTGTCTTCCCACTCGACGCCCGCCTCGACACACCCCCGGAACCGCTTGAGAACACGCTCGAGGTGCTCGGGATGATGGACGCTCTGCCACCCCCACCCCTCCATCGCGTCGAGCGTCGTGCCCGTGAAGTCGAACCACCGGCGGTTGTACCAGAAGATCCACCCCGACTCGTCCGCCATCCACGCGAGTTGGGCGATGTTGTCCGCCATCGCTCGGAACCGATCCTCGCGCTCCGCGACCTCCTGCTCCGCATGACGACGCTGGATAGCGCCCGCGAGCACGTTCGCGACCTGCTGCACGAAGTTCACGTCGTTCTGGTCGAACTTGCGACGCTCGGTATCGTGAACGCCGAGAACGCCGAACGCTCTCCCCTCCGGACCGTGCAGCACAACACTCACGCCGCTCTTCACGCCGTGGCGAAGAAGCAGTTCCGGCCCGCGGAATCGTGGCTCGTTGGGAAGGTCCTGGACCACCACCGGCTCGTTCCGCTCGAGCGTGTACCCCGCCTGCGAGTCGCGCGAACCGGGAACAACCTCGCCCGCCATCGCGCGATCGTCCCACCCGACCCCCGCGAGGATGCTGAACGCTCCGCCCTCCTCCATCTGGAGCACCTTGACCAGCGGGGCGCCCAGCTTCGCCGAGAGTGAGCGGGAGGCCTGCAACGCGATCGTCTTGATGCTTTGCTCACGCAGCGCCGCCAGTCCCAGATCGATGACCTGCGCCTGCTGCTGCTGCTGCCGTGAGAGCGACTCGGAGAGCTGCCGCAGCCTCGTCACGTCCGCGAACGTCACCACCACGCCCGCGATCCGATCGTCCTCCGTGCGGTACGGCAGGATCCGCCGCAGGTACCACGCGCCTTCCGACGTGCGCACCTCAGCCTCGAGCGGCGCCAGCGTGTCGAGCACCTCCGCCGCCGCCTCGTGCAGCCCGTCGTCGATGCACTCGCCCGTCAGGTGCCGCAGCGGACGACCGATGTCCGCCTCGATGACGTTGAGAAGCTTCCGCGCCTCGGGCGTGTAGCGCCTGATGCAGAACCCCTTGTCGAGGAAGATCGCGGGCAGCTTTACACTCGCGAAGAGGTTCGCGATATCCGCGTGCGCCTCCTGCACCTCGTCGATCTTCTCGCGGAGCTGCTGGTTCAGCGTCGTCAACTCCTCGTTGACGCTCCGAAGCTCCTCCGACTGCGTCTCCAGCTCCTCGTTCGAGGACTGGAGCTCCTCGTTCATCGTGCTGGCTTCTTCGTTGCTTGCGCGGAGCTCCTCGTTCGCGTTCTCAAGCTCTGCCACAGTTGCTTGCAGGTCAGCGCGCGTCGCCTCGAGCTCTTGCGCCAGCTCCTGGTTCACCGGCTGATCGTCGCTCGGCGTCTCCACCAGCCGACGGAAGCTCACCAGAAGCAGGCTGTCGCCAAGATCCGCCGACGACGCCCGACGCACCGTTGCCTCGTACGACATCGGCGTCCCATCGCGCGCCGTCGCACGCCCGTGCGCCACGACCTCTTCGTCCTCCCGCGCCGCCCGATACATCGCCGATCGAACACGCGTCCGGAGCTCCTCCCGAAGCATCTCCGTCAGCAGCGGTTCAGCGCTCCCCCGCGGCAGGTCCAGGAACTCGATCAGGTCGCCGCTGAGATACAGCACGCGGTGATCGTGATCCGTCCCCGCCGTCGGTGGCGCGCACTTCGCCGCGATCAGCGCCTCGATGGGCGGCGGCGATGACCGGGCGCTCGATCGCTCATCCCGACCAGACCGCTCCGTCCTCGCCTCGCGCTGCTGAAACTGCGGAAGCGTCCTCTGCGGCTTGTTGTCGAGGCGTTGATAGATGCGCCACTTCTTGTCGACCGTTCGGAACAGCCGCGTCTGGCTCGAGATCCCTTCAGACGTGCCGAGGAACAGATACCCGTTCTGACGCAACGCGAAGTGAAAGACCTGCATCGCGCGCCGCTGCCCCTCCTGCCTGAGGTAAATCAGCAGATTGCGGCAGCTCACAAGGTCGATCTTTGAGAACGGCGGATCACCGAGCAGATCGTGCGACGCGAACGTGATCATGTCCCGCACGAACGGCCTGACGCGGTATAACCCTAACTCATCCATCTCGAAGAAGTATCGATCCCGCCGAGCTTCGCCGAGGTGCGCGACGCTGCTCTCGCTGAATACACCCTCCCGTGCCGCCTGGACCGCCTCGTCATCGATGTCGGTCGCGAAAAGTTGAAGCGTGATCGAAGCATCCCCGCCCGCGTGCTTCCGCTTCCCCTCGAGCAACGATATAGCGATCGAGTACGCCTCCTCGCCGCTCGCACACCCAGGCGTCCAGACCCGAATGGTTCGATCCCCCGCGGGGCGCGTCACCGCCGCCTCATACAACCGCGGGATCACGTTCTTCTCCAGCGACGCAAACGCCTCGGTATCTCGGAAGAAATCCGTGACATTGATGTGAACGTCGCGAGCGAGTTCCTCGAGCTCTTCCTGGCCCTCCGGCCCATTCAGAAGCGCGACATAGTCCCCGAGCGAGTCCGCGTGTCGAAGGCCCATCCGACGATGCACCCGCCGAACCAGCGTCGAACGCTTGTACGCGTCGAGATCCAGACCGATCCGATCTCGAACGATCGAGATCACCTCACCGATCTCCGCCGGATCCGCCTCCTCAGCCTCGTCCCGCTCGTCGATCTCGAAAGCGACCAACCCCGCGTTCGACTCCCCTCGGCTGTACGGATGCGCGATGAACCGCGCGATCGCCGCCGGCATCGCAGCGATCTCGAGCGTCAGGTCCGCCAGGTTCTGATCCGTCGCGCTCCGCGGCATCCCTGGGTGCGCGGCCGTCGCCGGGTCCTGCGCGATCGCCAGCCCGCCCGCAGCCTTGATCGCCCGCAGGCCCATCGTGCCGTCGGTGCCCGTGCCGCTCAGCACCACGCCGATCGCCCGACGACCGAGTTCCTCCGCGATCGACCGGAACAGCTCATCGACCGCCATCCTCTTTCCACGCGCCTGCGACGGATGCGTCAGGACGAGCCGACCATCCTTCACCGTCACGTAGCGATCAGGCGGAATCACAAACACGGTGTTCGCCTCGATCGCTTCCCCGTCGGTGATCTCTTTCACCGTCATCGATGTCGATCGCGACAGAAGCCCGGCCATCAGGCTTTCGTGCGTCGGGTCGAGGTGCTGCACGAGAACGAACGCCGCGCCCGTCTGAACAGGTAGCGCTTCCAGAAACCGCCGGAACGCGTCAAGCCCGCCGGCCGACGCTCCCACGCCAACGACCGGGACGCCGCCCGACGCTCGGTCGCCGTTGACGGAACTGTCCTTGCCCTGCCCCATAGGCCCCTAGCTTAGCCGAACGGGGACACATGAAGCCCGAACGACACCGGTGCAGGTGAACCGCATTTTCCCAATCAGGAATCGCCCGATCTCGACCTAGGGATCCGCGGTCGATGCCGGATACCCCCCTATTCGTTGGTCTCCGCGACACCCCTATCGTTCGACATGAGATGCGCGACCTTACGTTCCTTCGCCGCCCTCACGCTCTCGATCCACGCGACCTCCGCCGACGCACAGCTCACCCCTGAACAGGTCCTCGTGGTCTACGACGCGCGCATTCCTTCGTCGATCGAGGTCGCCGAGTACTACGCAGGTTCCGCGACCGTTACCGGAGGCCCCTCCGGGGACGAGCCTGGCGCCCAGCCCAACGTCCGCGCCGTCGACCTGGCGGATCTCGGCGCCGCGCCGCTCAGCGGTCCCGACATCGCTGTCGCCACCTACCTGTCCGAGCTCCGCGACCCGTTGCGTCAACACTTGATCGCGACCGGCCTCGAGCTCGACATCCGATGCCTCGTCCTTTGTATGGGCATGCCCCACCGCATCCTCGACTTCGACGACCCCCAGACCGACCTCGACCCTGACGACGCGACACGCCCCATCGGTGATCGGCCGCGTGATCTCCTCGATGAGCGTGTGGAGGGTGACGCCAGCCTCGCGTCCGTCGACAGCGAGCTCACCTTGCTCTGGCAGGACACGCTCGACACCGAAGCGGGCGAACCGGGCGACAGCATCGCCGACGGCGCGCTCATCAACCCCTACCACCGCGAAACGACCTCCATCAACGCGTTCTCCAACGCCAACATCCTCGCCGCCAAGGCGTTCACGACCGTGGAGGATTGGTTCACCATCGGCGCCGATCCCGCCGCCACGGGCGCCGCCCGATTCACCGCGGGCGACTTCCTCCTCGTCACCCGCCTCGACGGCCACAGCGTCAGCAACGTGAAGGCCCTGATCGATCGCGCCGCCAACGTGGTGTACGACCCCGCGGCGCACGCAATCGTCCTCGACGAGAGCGGGAGCGAAGGCGCCCAGGACCTCTCGGGCGCTGACGACGAACTCGACAACGCCCCGTCCGCCCTCAACGTCTCCGACGACTACGAGGCCACCCGAGACCTCCTCCTGGCCGACGGCAGGTTCGCCCCGGAGCTCATCCGCTACGACGCACTCGCGGGCGAGGCCAATTTCCTGGTCGGCCCGCGTCGAGACCTGCCCGACCTCGTCCCCGACCAGATCGTCACCGACCCCGTGATCCTGCTCGCGTCCTACGGCGCCAACCACGGCGGCGGACAGCCCGGCGGTCGCTCCACCGCGCGCCGCCTCGCCGAGAGCTTCAACATCGGCCCCGCCGCCGTCTTCAGCACCCTTGAGAGCTTCAACGCGCGGGCCTTCAACGGCATCTCCACGCTGGTCAATCAGGAACAGGCGGCCGACTTCATCGCCGAAGGCGGCGCCTTCGCCGTCGGGAACGTATTCGAGCCGCTCGCCGACTCGGTCGCCGACATCGAGATGCTTGTCCGCAACTTCGTGCTCGGCGAGCTCACCTGGGCCGAAGCCGCCTGGTCATCGATCCCAGCGTTGGGTTGGGTGCAGGTCGTCATCGGTGACCCGCTCGCCACCGCGACCCTCGCGCCGACCATGTGCAACGAGGCCGACCTCGCCGAGCCCTTCGGCACGCACGACATCGCCGACGTCGTGCGCTACCTCGAGCTGTTCGGCCAGGCCGACCCCGCGGCCGACTTCGCGCCCCCCACGGGCGACCTCGACATCGCTGATGTCGTCGCGTTCCTTCAGTCCTTCGGCGCGGGCTGCCCCTGACCTCCCTCGAGGCCGACCGTCCCTGACTCCGCGAGCTCGGGGATCGCGGCAGCGTTGACGACGATCTCGCCGCCCTCGTCGAGCCCGTCGTCCGCCGAAGCATCGTCCTCGACGCCCTCGCGCACCATCGCGTCGTTGCACCAGAAGCTGAGCAACTGCCGCACCATGTACGTCAGGCGATCGACCGCCACGCTCTTGTCCATATACGCGTTCGCGCCCGCGTCGAGCGAGGCGTCGACGAACGACGCCTCCGTGTGCGACGAGAGCATGACCACGGGCGTCCGACGAAGCGCCGGCGTCTCGCGGATTCGACGGACGACATCCGTCCCCCACCCGTCGCCGAGCTCCTGGTCACACAGGATCAGCGCCGGCGCCGCCTCGTTCTCCGCGGCATCGATCATCGCCATCGCGTCCGCGTACCCACGGACACTCCTGCACGACTCCACGCCGGCCCGGGCGAACGCCATAGAGAGGAGCCTCGCGAACGCCGGGTCGTCCTCGATGATCGTCGCCCGAGGCGCCTCACCAGGGGTCCGTTCGGACGCGTCGTTGTCGCAGTGCTCGCCCCGACGGACCTCCAGGGTCCGGGGCGCGGTGATCCCAAGCTTGACGCGGTTGCGGGTCCGAACCTCGAGCACCTCCACCTCGACCAGGTCGGCCACCGAGATCTTGGTGCCCACTCGACGTTCCAGAACAAGCATCTTCGTCTCCTCACAAAGAAATGGAGAGCCAACGCCCTGCCAACGCGGGCCGCCCACCGTTCACAACCGCGGTGACTACTTCGGAGTTCTTTGTCAGCCTTCGGAAGATCGACACGAAGACACCCGCAGAAAGAGCCTGCACAGCCGGATTTCTCTAACCGACATCCCCCGCAAGGGTCACCCAGATTCCGCTGGTTCAACGTTCTCGCGATAACCGAACCGGGGGAGCCACCCCACGACAACAAGGCGCCCAAAAAACCGGAAGTTCGGTGGCACAGGGCGATTGCGCGGCTCCATTTAGGGTGATCTGCGCTCCGCGGAGGCGTTGTCGTCGCGTGAGCGTGCACTGGAAGGACGCGAGATGAGAAGTTTGATAGCTGTCTGCACGGGCCTGATTGCCGCCAGTGGCGCTAGCGCCGCTCTGTCGGAAGTGCAGTTCGATTTTCAGGGTCTGAAAGTTCAGGCCTTCGACACCATGGGCCTCGCCACCGCTTTCGGGGGAACGACCCACACCGGTTCGCTCACCGTCAACGGCAGCGGCGCTCTGATCTCCAGCCTTGACATCACCGAGGATCGTTCGGGTCTGGTGAGCGCCGAGCTCGGCGCTGGTCAGGTGGGCGACTTCCTCTTCACCATGACCCTCGAGCTCTCGGGGGGCGCGATCACGGGCGGCGACCTGACGATTTCCAGCGGCGCCGACACCTACGCCGCCGACATTGACAACGGCGTCGGTCAGGTCCGCGACAGCTTCGGCCGCGGCGCTCCCTTCATGGTCGAAGCCCTCTCGAGCGGTGGCGTGTTCAACAACGCGACCTTCTCCGGGATCGACATCTCCCGCTTCACCGCGCCGGGCGGCATCGTCGGGAGCATCCGCCTCTTCGAGTTCCGCCCCAACGGCTCCGGCTTCGACGGCGGTACCGACGCCGAGGTCTTCGCGTTCGTTCCGACACCCGGAGCGATGACGATCATGGCCGTCGGCGCTCTCGCCGCGACCCGTCGCCGCCGCGCCTAATCGCCGCGCCTGACAGAAGGCCGCGATCGACGCGTCAGCCGTCCTTCGGGGCGACAACCAAGTCACGCGACCCAACGCGGCCTCGGACCTTCACCGGTCCAGAGGCCGCGTTGTTTTTTTGGGCGGTTCCTCGAGCCGCCAGACCCGGTCATCCATCCATCGCGTCGCGGAACTCGATCAGGAACGCGATGACGTCGAACGCGTCGACCTCGTTGTCCCGCGTCACGTCCGCGTTCTGCACACCAGCGTCGACGTCCGACAGGAAGTCGAGCAGATCGTCCTGATCCACGAGCCGATCCTCGTTGTAGTCCGCGGCTTCGTACATCGGTACGACAAACAGGATCGTCGACTCGAGCGCCGTCGCCGTGATGGTCGCGTCGATCGACGTCGAGTACGTCAGCCCGCTCGCGTCAGTGAACGCCAGCGTCAGGTCAGAGATGTCGAACGAATCAGGGATCATCGTCGCATACACCGCGCCCGGCCCGAGTGTGTCGTCGACCTCGTCGCCATCGCCGCCGAACGCGGCCTCACGGGTGTATCCGCCGACCATCAGCGGACGGACGTCCCCATCAAAGCTGAAGCGCACGTCCGTGACCCGATCGAGTTCAGAGTCACCACCGTTGATCACGAAGACCGCGAGGTGCCCTCCGATCAGGTCGCCGTAGCGAAACGCCGACGGCTCCACGACCACCGCGATCGCGTCGTCACTGATGTCCGCTTCAAGATCGAGCAGCGATCGAAAGTCCTCCGCCACGAACTGAGACGGCCCGAACGCCTCCGCCCCGCTCGGAAGCCCGGGGAGATTCGGCGTCTCGGCGCCGCCCGCATACGGATTCGGTGAGCGGACCCCGCTCACCACCAGGTACTCCGAGATATTCGAGACCGCAAACCCCGACGGCGGCAGCGCGTTCGTTCCGAAGATCACCCGCCCGTCCTCGCCATCGTTGTCGCCTGCGCCACCGCCAACGCCGCCAGCAAGATCGAACGATCCAGTTCCCTCAAGGGTCGCGCCGCGGAGACGGATTGTCCCGCCGCCGCCTCCTCCTCCGTCACCACCGATACCGCCGCTTCCACCCGGGCCTCCGCGACCCCCGATGCCGCCGTTCCCGCCGCCCCCTCCGCCACCGCCGCCGCCGCCACGGCCGCTGCTGTTGTCACCCCGCGTGTCGCCCTGCCCGCCGGGCGCACCATTGTTGTTGGGCGCTCCACCACCCCCGCCGGGCCCGCTGCTCGAACCGCCGCCGTTCCCGTTCTCGCCCTGCGTCCCGGGCGATCCGACGAAGTTCCCTGAGCCAATCTCGCCAATCGATCCCCCGGTCCCACCGACGCCGCTGACGCTGGCCCCGCCCTTCGCCGTCATCGAACCTTCGAAGATCACGCGTCCGTACGCATAGATGTCGAGCGCGCCACCACCGCCGCCCCCAATGCCGCCGCCGCCGCCAAAGCCGCCGATGCCGCCGACGCCACCGCGCTGACCCCGACCACCGCCACCACCCACTCCGCCGGGACCACCGCGCGTACCCCCGCTGCCGAACAACCCCGACCCACCTTCGCCGCCTCCGCCTCCACCGCCACCCCCGCCCGAGCCGCCGCCACCCCCGCTCGCTCCACTCCCGCCCACACCGCCCGAACCACCGCCGCCGCCTCCGCCTCCACCGCCGCCCCCGGTCAACACGTTGCCCGAGCCGCCGTTCTGCCCGCCCGCTCCGGCGCCGCCGGTCACGCCGGTCCCGCCGGCGTTGCCCACGTACCCCGCCCCGCCTTCACCGCCGCGACCACCACCGCCACCGCCGCCGCCGCCGTCCGACCGACCGGAGCTGTTCCCACTCCGGCCGCCCCCGGTCCCGCGAACCCCCCCGTTACCCGCGGCGCCAGCGGGCACGAGGTCGTTCCCAGCGTCGCCCGCGGCGCCCCCGAGTCCGCCCGCGCCGCCCTCGGCGACCAACAAGCTGTTGAACCCAGGTCCGCCGTTGAAGCCCGCGTCGCCAACGACACCCACGCGGCCGACGAGCCCCGGGGTGCCCGGAAAACCCTGCATCCCCGGGAATCCCGCGTCGCCGTTCTCCCCGTTCTGCGCCGAGCTGCCTCCGCCCCCGGGATCACCGCCAAAGCCGCCCGCGTTCGCCCCCGGCCCGCCCAGTGGCGTATCCAGCCCCGCGTTGCTCGGCCGATCGGCCCCAAGTCCGCGCGGACCGCCCTCGCCGCCCCCGGCGGCGGCGCCCGAGCCGTCCGCGGAGAAGTCGATGGTCGCCCCCTTATGGATGATCACGTCGTTGCCGACCACGATCTCGACCGCCGGATGCTCGCTCAACTCCCCGTCCACGCCGTCGTTCGGCGACGTGAACGTGCGTGCGGTCAGGAACCCCTGCCCCGGCATCAGGATCAGATCGCCGTGCACGTAG
Organism: Phycisphaerae bacterium; assembly: GCA_002706885.1. GTDB lineage: Bacteria > Planctomycetota > Phycisphaerae > Phycisphaerales > UBA1924. The sequence goes on along the minus strand of PAKY01000020.1, from coordinate 25,677 downwards.
TACCGCTTCACGCCGTCGCCGGTCCCGGTCGTCGTCACCCGCACGCCGTTCCACATGAAGTTGTTGATCAACGGCAGGAACACGGTCTGACCCGACGCCTCCCCCGCCGCCACCGCAAGACCCGCGACGACGGCCAACCCGAGACCTGATCGACCGAACGGCGCGGCAAGACGGCGGAACGAAGTAGACATGACAAAACCCTTCCGAATCTGACGGACTGGACGATTCCTGTAGATGCCGTCCGAGATTCAGAAGCTCGAGCGGACACGCAATCCGCAAATCGGCCGTCATTTGCGTCAACCGGACCTGATCGACGCCCGCCCACGACCGCCGATCAGGCGCTCGAATCCGCGCCGTCGTGCATCAGCACCCGCAGATCATCCAGCGTCAGCTCGCGCCCGTCCGCCGACCGGATCGACACCTCCGCGACCGCCAGCCCGGTCGATCGGTCGACCAACTCGCGCGGGCAGTCGTCCGCTTCGAAGAAGTAGGTCTGCCCCCATTGCATCAGCGGCACCAGCACCTTGTACAGCTCCCGCCCCTTCTCCGTCGCGACGTAGACCTGGCGATTCCCACCCTCGGCGACCGCCTCCCGCTCGAGGATCCCCTCGTCCACGAGCTTGCGCAACCGACTGCTCAGGATGTTCTTGGCGATGCCCAGCTCATCCTGGATCTGACTGAACCGCCCGCGCCCGAGCAGGACCACGTGCGTAACGACCAGGAGTGACCACCAGTCACCGATCGCGTTGTATCCACGGGCGATCGGGCACGGAGCGTCGGCGAGCGAAGAGCGCTTCATGGGTGTACCTCGAGAAATTCTTTGTCCATTAGTTGCAATTTGCAACCGATGAGCAATATTCTTCTCTTGGTTGCAATTTGCAACCAAAGCCAACGGCCGAAGCCGAGGCGGAAAGAGAGTTCGGGTCGCGGGCCGAACGCCCGCAAGCCACAAGGAGCCCGATCATGACCACCCAACTCGCCAACCCCACCGTCGAACCCCGCACGCGGGCCTTCCTCGACTCGCTCGAAGGCGCGCCGCCCCTCCATACGCTCGACTACGACGCCGCCCACGCCGTCCTGACCGGTCTCCAGGCCCAGCCGATCGAGCTGCCCGAAGCCGACATCCTCGACGCCGAGTGGCCCGTTGGCCCGACCGGCACGACCCGCATCCGCGTCGTCCGTCCGCCCAACAGCAAGAGCCTCCCCCTCCCCGCCATCCTGTATACACACGGCGGCGGCTGGATCCTCGGCGACAAGGTCACCCACGACCGCCTCGTCCGCGAGCTCGCGGTCGGCGCGAACGCCGCCGTCGTCTTCGTGGACTACATCAACGCCCCCGAGGCCAAGCACCCCACTCAGATCGAGCAGTCCTACGGCGCCCTCGAGTATCTCGTCGACCACGCCTCCGAGGTCGGGATCGACCCGGACCGCGTCGCGATCGTCGGCGACAGTGTCGGCGGTGAGATCGCCGCCGCGGTGACCCTGCTCGCGAAGGAACGCGGCGGACCGCGCATCGGCTACCAGGTCCTCTTCTACCCTGTGACCGACTTCGCGACCGACACCGGCTCGTGGCGCGAGTTCGCCGACGGCCCGTGGCTCACCGCCCCGACCATGCGCTGGATGTTCGAGGCGCAGGGCCTCGACGGCTCTGAAGACCACATCGCCTTCCCGAACCGCGCCACCGCCGATCAACTCGCGGGCCTTCCCGACGCCCTGATCATCACCGACGACGACATCCTCCGCGACGAGGGCGAGAGCTACGCCCGCAAGCTCGCCGACGCAGGCGTGAACGTCTCGGCCGTCCGATTCCTCGGGACGATCCACGACTTCGTCATGCTCAACCCGATCCGCGAGACGCCCGCCGTCCGCAGCGCGATCGCGCTGGCCATCGATCACCTGAAGCGGGCGTTCGCAAACGCGTAACGCTCACCGCCGATCGCCGCGCTGCCGCGCAACGATCGGTTTCTTCGGTTCGCAAACCGCGCCGCTCGCGCGGGAGGGAGAAACGCCATGAAGATCGTCGTCATCGGCGGAACAGGCCTGATCGGATCGCGCGTGGTGTCACTGCTCTCCGAGCAAAGACACGAGGCGATCGCCGCGTCGCCGTCAACGGGCGTCAACACCGTCACCGCCGAGGGACTCGCGGAGTCGCTCAGCGGCGCGTCGGTCGTCATCGACGTCTCCAACGCGCCGACCTTCGAGCCCGACGCCGTCCGACGCTTCTTCGAGACGTCGACGAGCAACATCCTCGCCGCCGCGGAAAAAGCAGACGTGTCGCACGTCGTCCTGCTCTCGATCGTCGGCGCCGACCGCCTGCCCGAGAACGGCTACCTCAGCGCCAAGGCCGCACAGGAACGCCTCATCACCGACAACGCCCTTCCCTACACCATCGTCCGCGCCACGCAGTTCTTCGAGTTCGCGGGCGCCATAGCCGACGCCTCGACGAGCGACGGCAAGGCCCGCCTCTCCCCCGCGATGATGCGGCCCATCGCCGCGAACGACGTCGCCGCGCACCTCGTGAGTGTCGCGCTCGAACCGCCCCGCAACGAGACCATCGACCTGGCCGGGCCGGAGCCAATCCGCATGACCGACTTCGCCCGGCGCTACCTCAGCGCCCGAGGCGACGCCCGCGAGATCGTCGCCGACCCCGACAGCCGCTATTTCGGCTCGAAGCTCGACGATCAATCCCTTGTTCCCTCAGCAGCCTTCGCCCGCGGACAGACCGGGTTCGACCAGTGGCTGAACGACCTCACGCCCGTCCAGACCGACTGAGAACCCCTCGCGCAGAATGCCGGAGGCGGGACTCGAACCCGCACTGGTTTTACCCAAGTGGATTTTGAATCCACCGCGTCTGCCAATTCCGCCACTCCGGCGACGGGCCGACATGATATCCGCCCTTCGCGCCGATCAGAATTCGACGCTGATAACGCTTCCATTCGCGGCAATCTGGGGGCATTCGCCCCGGAACAACGCCGTACAAAGCATTGATCCATCGGCCCGCCAGAGAAAATCCCCCGAATCAAGCGTGATTTTATGTCATCTGCTGTCGCTCCAAGTATCGTATAGACACTGACTTGACGGCCATCTGTTCGCCGTAAGTCGTCCGTTCGCTAGACGGGGAGACGCAGATGAGACGCACCATTGTCACCGCCACATTGCTGATGGCCTCCGGAGCCGCGTTCGCCGCGGATCAGGAGATCCAGTTCGACTTCCAGGGCATCGACATCCAGGCTCAGAACGCGTCGGGCGTCAACAGCGCGTTCGGCGGCCAGCTCCACACCGGCTTCCTGAACGTCACGGGCGGCGGCATGCTCGGCGCCACCCTCGACGTCACCGAAGACCGCTCAGGACTCCCGACCGCCGAACTCGGCCTCGGTGAGATGAACGACTTCATGTTCACGCTGTCCATCGAACTGCTCGAGGGCATCGTGACGGGAGGCGACCTGACGCTGACCAGCGGCTCGGACATCTATACCGCCTCACTCATTCCGGGCGCAGCGATCCGCGAAGGCCTGCGAGGCGGGGCGCCGTTCTCGCTGTCGGCCGCCACCGATCAGGGCGTGTTCAGCAACGACACCTTTGCCGGCCTCGACGTCAGCAGCTTCGATCTCGCGGGCGGCGTTGACGGCCTCTTCCGCGCGTTCGAATACCGCCCCAACGCGAGCGGCTTCGACGGCCAGGCCGATCTCGAGGTCATCGCCTTCGTCCCCTCGCCCGGAACCCTCAGCCTCCTCGCCGCGGGCGGACTGATCGTCGCCCGCCGCCGCCGCGCCTGATCACGATCTCAGACAGTCGCTGCGGTTCTCCCCTCCATCGCAGGACCAGCAACGCGGCCCCGGATCGACCTCGATCCGTGGGCCGCGTTGTTCTTTCTTGCGCGCCGATCGCCGCGCCTCGGACGCCGAACGCCGCAACTCGATGCGCGTGACATGGACCTTCGCCAAGTCTTCATCAACACTGCACGCCGCGTGAACGTTACCCCCTGGAGTCGGGTCTAACCTTGCCCGGCGTGATCATGAGACCACGCTTGTGTGAGGATCTGGCTCGCCCGAAACGGCGACCGAGAGAGAAAGCGAGAGCAAAGACATGCAGCACCGGACCATCGCCCTCGTGGCGGGCGCGATCGTTGCGTCCACCGCCAACGCCGACGTCATCGCGTTCCAGGACTTCGAGGGCGCCTCGACCGACACCTGGGCGTTCACCACGAACCCCGAGTTCTACGGCGTCGACGGCACGCGCATCTGGGACATCCTCTCTGAGAACGGCCAGATCACGGGCGCCTACGAGGGCGACAACTTCCTCGGCGGCCGCAACACCGGATCGGCCGAGTATGTCGTGAGCTTCGACGACCTCGACATCTCCAACTACGAGAACGTCTCGATCACGTTCGCGTTCAACGCGTTCGGCTTCGAGACCGGCGACTACATCGACTACACGCTCAACGGCCTCCGTGAGCGCGCGTTCACCGGTCTCCCCACCGGTACCGACAGCACGGACGACTGGGAGAGCCTGACGATCAACCTCACCTCGGTCGACGCCATCGACTTCGGGTTCATCACCCGCGTCGTCGGATCGGGCGATCGCTTCGGCATCGACACGATTCTCGTGTCGGGCGACCTGGTACCCGCCCCTGGCTCGAACGCCTTGATGGCGCTGGGCCTCGGCGTCGTCGCCCGCCGCCGCCGCGCCTGATCGCGGCTCGTCCCAAACGCATCCCACTCTCCCGGAGAGCAGCCGGCCAATCGGTCGGCTGTTCTCGATTTCCATCCCACGCGACCCGGGGGATCTACACTTCCGGCTCGTTTCCCGCTCCGGGTCGGCACGCGCGTCCCGGCGGAGCGGGGCCTTTACGCGCGGAGAACGACCGATGGCGAAGAAGACCACAGAAGCCCACGAGGACCTCAACATCGACGTGAAAGTCGAGGACTCGGGCCCCAGCCGTAAGAAACTGAACATCGAGGTGCCCGCGGACGTCGTCTCCGCCCGCCTCGTCGATTCGCTCGACACCCTCGTCGCCGAGGTCGAGCTCCCGGGCTTCCGCAAGGGCCGCGCACCCAAGCGCCTCGTCGAGAAGAAGTTCGGCTCGACGATCCGCGACGAGGCCAAGAAGCAGCTCATCTCCGCTGCTTACTCCAAGGCGATCGAGGAGAAGGAGCTCAAGGTCATCGGTGAGCCCACCAGCGAGATGATCGACAAGATCGAGGTCGAGGACGGCAAGGCCCTCAGCTTCGAGGTCGAGGTCGAGGTTCAGCCCGAATTCGAGATGCCCAGCCTCGAAGGCATCGAGATCAAGAAGCCCAAGTTCGAAGTCACCGACGAGCGCATCAACGAGGAGATCGGCAAAATCGCCATCAACGAGGGCGACCTCGAGCAGCGCGACGAGCCCGAACCGGGCGACTACCTCACGGGCAACGGCGTCATGACCGGCCCCGACGGGACCGAGTTCTACAACATCGAGGGCTGCGTCGTCCGCGTCCCCCTCACCGAGGACAACGGCCGCGGCATGATCCTCGGCGTCGTCGTCGACGACTTCTCGAGCCAGCTCGGACTCCCCAAGCCGGGCGAGAGCGTCACCATCAAGGCCAAGGGCCCGGAGCACCACGAGAACGAGGACCTCCGAGGCGTCGACCTCACCGTGGCCTTCGAGGTCACCCGCGTCGACCGCATCATCCCCGCCGAGGTCCCCGACGTCGTCGCCCGCTACGGCATGGAGTCCGAGGACCAGCTCAAGGACGCCGTCAAGAGCCGCCTCAACCAGCGCGGCATCGTCGAGCAGCAGACGGTCATGCGTCACCAGATCGCCCGCCACCTCCTCGACAACACGGAGATGGAGCTCCCCGAGCGCCTCACCGCCGTCCAGGCGATGCGCGCGATCGAGCGCTACCGCTACGAGCTTATGTATCGCGGCGTCGACCAGCAGGAGATCGAGCGCCGCGTCGCCGAGTTCCGCTCGAGCAGCTCCGACCGCGCCCAGCGCGAGCTCAAGCTCTTCTTCATCATCAACCAGGCGGCGCAGGACCTCAAGGTCGGCGTCACCGAGCAGGAGGTCAACGGGCGCATCGCCCAGATGGCCGCCGAGCAGGGCCAGCGCCCCGAAGAGCTCCGCCAGCACCTCATCCAGAGCGGCCAGGCCCAGCAGATCGTCGTCCAGATCCGCGAGCACAAGACCATCGACGCCATCATCGCCAAGGCGAACGTCGAAGAGGTCTCCGCCGAAGAGTTCGAGAAGCTCGCCAAGGAACAGGCCGAAGCCGAACACGCCAGCGCCTGACGCACAAAGACAAGCCTGACTCCTACAAGCCCCTGGCGCAAGCCTGGGGCTTTTTCACGCGCCGTCTACATCAACACACCACGCTTGCACCGCTAGCCCTGAGCGTCAGCGATGGGCCTCCGCGCTACCACGGCACACGCCACGGCGCAACAACCATCGGAATGCGCTTCACGGCCAACCCTCCGAGCGCCGCCGACAACCGCGCCCCCTCTTCGTCCACCGCCGCTTCGTCGCGCGAGCCGAGCATCGACAACGGAAAACAAGTCGAGCCGAAGTGCAGGCAGACCGCGACACGGTCGCTCGAATAGATCTTCCAGTTCGTGTACGCCACCATCACGCTGAACTGCCCGATCACCAGTCGAGCCTGACCCTCATTCACGAGGAGGTACATTCCGGATCGGGCATCCCGCAGGCGCGTCTCGCACGCCGCGCCGTCTGATCCCCGGAACACAACGCACGGCGGATTGGCCACCTCGAACGCAAGGAAGACGATTCGCGTCAGGCAGAACCCGAGCGAAACCACGCACAAGAGCGTGAGCGGCGTGCCCGCGCCGAACAAGTCAATCGCCTGCCACAGCAGCAGCAGCAGCCCAACGGAGACCACACCGTAGAAGAAGAGCATCACGATCGACCGTGACGCGACGCCCGGCGTCACGCACAAGATCTCATCGCCAAGCGGCTCGATACGCGCTCGCGTCCGAACGCTGTAGTCCGACGTCCACCGAGGCAGCCTGACGAAGCCGTACTCGTCTCGGAAGCCCACGCCCGACGCACCCTACGCCCGCTTCGTCCCCACCTGCTGATTCACCGCCCCGCACCCCCGGCACATCGCGCCATGCACGCCCTTCGGCGCCTCGCCGATGTCCTCGCCGCACTGCCAGCATACGGGGCTCGCGAGGCGGTGCGTCACCGTGTTCACCACCGCCGCGACCGTGATCACCGCGACACCGATCACGGGCAACGCCGGGAGCGCGAGCCACGAGATCATCGCGAACACGGCCAGCCCGCCCGCGAGAACGATCGCGAGCACGCGGAGACGGAGTCGGTGGAACCAGGTCACGGGCGGAATCTCCATGCGGTGGGGAGCGGGGGCCGATGCTACGCCCTTCCCCACGCCCCAGCCGATCGTCGAATCAGCCGTCGGCCCACTTGCGAAGGTCCGGCCCCTGGTAGTCCGCGAGCGGACGGATAAGGCGGTTGTTCTGGTGCTGCTCCATGATGTGCGCCGCCCACCCACTCACCCGGGCGGCCACGAAGATCGGGGTGTACTGCGGCACCGGGATCCCCATCGTGAAGTACGTCAGCCCGCACGGGAAGTCGACGTTCGGATGGATCGACTTCTGCTCGAGCATGATCTGCTGGATCTGCTCGCCGATCTCGAACCACTTCATCGCGTCCCCGCCCTTGCCCTGCGCGATCTCGCGACCGAGGTCGTGCAGGATCGGGGCCCTGTGGTCGCCGTTCTTGTAGACGCGGTGCCCGAAGCCCATGAGCTTGCGCTTCTCGTCGAACGCGCGGTCCATGAACGACTGGACCGACCCGCCCCGATCCACGTGCTCCCGGACCTCCTTGATCATCTCCATCGCCGCCTCGTTCGCCCCGCCGTGCAGCGCCCCCTTCAGCGCCGCGATGGCGCCCGTCACCGCGCCGTGCATGTCGCTCAGGGTTGCCGAGATCACCCGGCTCGTGAACGTCGACGCGTTGAAGTCGTGCTCCGCGTAGAGGATCAGGCTCACGTCCATCGTCTTCGCGTACTCGGGCGGCGGCGTCTGCCCCGAGATCAGGTACAGCAGGTTCGCCGCGTGCGACAGATCATGGTTCCCGCCCGTCTCGGGCGCGACGAGGTCCCGCCCGTCGATCACGTTCTGCATGTGACCGATGATCGTCGGAATCTTCGCGAGCAGCCGCTTCGCCTTGCGCAGCTCCGCCTCCGGATCGAGGCTCTGCGACTCCGGATCGATGTTCCCGATCAGGCTCACCGCCGTCCGCACCACGTCCATCGGCACCGCGTGCCCGTTCTTGAGTTCCGGCCCGATCGAGCGCAGGTAGTCGATCACGCGCGGCGCCAGCGACCGCTCCGCGACCAGCTCGTCCTTGAAGTGCTTCAGCTCGCCCGCCGTCGGCTTGTGCCCGACGAGCAGCAGGAACGCGACCTCCTCGAACGTGGCGTTGGCGGCGAGGTCGTTGACCGAATACCCGCGGTAAAGCAGGTCATCCTGCCGCACCTGACAGATCGAGGTCTCACCCGCGACCAGCCCCTCGAGCCCAGCGCCCTTCGCCATGTCCGTCCCCTTCGCGTCTGCAGACTGAGTCAACACAGTACCAAGCCGATGCTAGCGCGAAACAAGCCCCTGGCGCAAGCCTGGGGCAAACCACCCCAGACGCCCTCACGCCCGCTCCAAACCCCGCGTCCCCCACCCACACTCCGAGCACCCCCCCGAATAGTCCCGCCGCAGGGCATACCCACACCGCGGACAACGACCATGCCGATACCGTCGATGCGTCCGCGCGACGCCGAATAGCGCGACCGGCGCCCACCACGCCACGCCGAAGAACGCCGCGTTGAACAACAGCCCCGACCAGATCGGCGTCAACGGATACCCGTCGCTCACACTCGCCCGCAGCCGCTCGGGCAGCTTCTGTTCCCAACGCCTCGCCCACGCCCACCGCTCCGCGCTGCCCTGATGCCGCCGATCGACCTCACCCGTGGCGTCGTTCCAGTAGAGCCCGCCGCGCAGCGCCAGCCGAGGCCACCCGCTCGCGTACTCCACCCCCGACATCCACTTCCATTCGTCCGACAGCGGCCGTTGAACCCACGGCTCAGGCTCGACCCCCGCCGCCTCGATGCGCGCCCACTCCCGCGCCAACTCGTCGCCGACCACGCCCCACCGCTCCGCGCGATGCGGCACGCCCATCGGTCCCCCGGGCGCCGGCGATCCTTCCTCGATCCCACCCGTCGGCTGCAACGCCCACCCCATCTCCACGAACCTCGGCGACGGATGATCGCCCCAACGCCGAACCACGCAGAGCCGGGTCGCGTCCGAGCGAAAGTGAATCACCTCACCCGTCGAAGGCACGACCCGCGCCCACCGAAGCACGAACTCCGCCCCCGAACGCGCCCCCGGGTTCCCCGTCGCCCCGAACCACGCGACCGCGATAGCCGTGACGAGCCCCATCGCCCCGTACACCACCACCCGCCGCGCGATCCGCAGGAGAGCCTTCATGTCACGCCACCCTTCGGCCCCCACCGACGCTTGCCACATCCGCCCGATTCGTCACGCCGCTCGCCGTCCGCGTCATGGTCACCTGCGTGCATGCGCCCCCGGCAGTTCCCACGGTGTCCCGGGCCGATACCCCACCAGCCCGTACAACTCGTCCCGCGTCTGCATGCCGTCGAGGAACGACGCCACCGTCCCCTCGTCCTTCAACGCCGCCAACGCCCGCGTCACCGCCCCCATCGCCACGCGCATCGTCGTCACCGGGAAGATCACGATGTCGTACCCCATCGCCCCGAAACGCTCCAGCGGAATCAGCGGCGTCTTCCCGAACTCGGTCATGTTCGCCAGCATATAAGGGCCTTGGGTACGTCGGCTCTCCGAGCCGGCCTCCCCCGCGCCAGCTCGGAGAGCCGACCTACCCACAGCCTCCGCGAAGCGCGCAAACTCATCCTCGCTGTGCAACCCCTCCGGAAAGATCATGTCCGCCCCCGCCTCGACGTACGCCGCCGCCCGATCGACAGCAGCATCGAACCCCTCCACCCCCACCGCGTCCGTCCGTGCGCACACGATGAAGTCCGGGTCGCGCGAGTCGAGCGCCGCCTTCTTCGCCCAGCGCACGTTGTCCACCATCAGGTCAACAGGCACGCACGTCTTCCCGTCGAGGTGACCGCAGCGCTTCGGGAACACCTGGTCCTCGAGGTGCAGCCCCGCCGCCCCTGCGTGCGCGTAGTCGATCACCGTCCGCCGGATCATCTCCTGCTCGCCGAACCCCGTGTCCGCGTCCGCGATCACTGGAAGCCGAGACCCGTCCTCCCGCACCGCGTTCGACGACACCTCCCGAACCACCCGCGCGAAGTGGTCGAGGCTCAGAATCCCGACGTCCGGCACGCCCGCCGCCACGCTCGTCGCCCCGCCCGAGACGTACGCCGCGTCGAACCCCGCCCGCGCCACCGCCCGCGCCACCAGCCCGTTGAACGCGCCGGGCGCCGCCACCACCCCCTTCGCCATCAGGTCTCGGAGCGTGCGGCCGGGCGACTTCGACGGTTGCGCTGGTGTCTGGCTCATGATGCAGTTTAGAATAAGGACATGACCCGATCCCTCCCCGCCCTCACGCCGCTCGCCCTCCTCCTCGCCCCGGTCCTCGGCCTCCTCGGCGGCTGCGCCAACACCGACCACGTCACCATGGCCGACCCCGCGGCCGCGACAGCCCCCGCCCCCACCCCGCCACCCCGCACGATGGAGTGGAACACCTTCGAACGCGCCACCCGCTCCGACGTCTGGATCGGCGGCCAGCCGAGCGAACAGGCCCTCGACGACTTCGCCGCCCACCACGGCGCCACCGTCATCAACCTCCGCACCGACGGCGAGATGGAACCCCTCCCGGGCTACGCCGACGCCGTCCGCGCCCGTGGCATGAACTACGTCCACGTCCCCGTCAGCGGCGCCACCCTCGACGCCGAACGCTACCAACTGGTCAGCGACGCGATCGACAGCGCGAGCGGCCCAGTCCTCCTCCACTGCGCCAGCGGCGGCCGCGCGACCTACATGTGGGGCATGCGCCTCATCGACGACGGCCGCTCCACCCCCCAGACCGCCATCGAGTGGTGCCACGCTCGCCGCGGATCTGCCTGGGAAACGGGCGACAAGGCCCTCATGACTTTCGGCCAGCCCGAGACGCCGGATGCCGCCGACGACGGCGCAAACAATGAGACCGATGCAAACGAAGACAGCTAACCGCCTTGCCCTCCTCGCCCTCACCGCGACCCTCAGCGCCTGCGCCACGCCGCCGACGCAACCTGAGTCATCACCCGATCACCCGACGATCGCTCGCGCCGACCGAGAAGCCCCCCCCGGCTTCGATGCCTCCGATGAACAGGACTGGACCTCCTTCCTTCCCGCGGGAGACCGCCGCAAGATGTGGGTCGGCGGCCAGCCGAGCGCCGACGCCCTCGACGAGTTCAAAGCGCGCGGCGGCGAGGTCGTCCTGAACCTCAAGACAAACGAAGAAATGCTCGTGCACCCAGGCTTCGCCGATGAAGTCGAGCAGCGCGGCCTCACCTACATCCACGTCCCCACCGCCCCGGAAGAAATGGGCCCCGAGTCCGCCGCCCGATTCCACGCTGCGATGGAAGAAGCCGCCACCCATGAAGGCGGCGTCATGATCCACTGCCAGGCCAGCGGCCGAGCCCTCTACGCCCTCGCCATCGAACGCGTCCGCAAGGGCACGTGGTCACCCAACCAGGCCATCGAATGGGCGCGATGGATGCGCAAAGGCGACGGATGGGAAGCCGGCGAACACGCCATCCGAGCCGTCGCACGCGAACAATCCACGCTGAACAACGACTAACACGAACAACGCGCATCCGGTGTGCCATGCCCACGCGCAGCGCGGGCATGCGTGGACGGCCGGTGGCGAAGCGTGCCCGCGCTGCGCGTGGGCATGGCACACCAGCGGTCTAAGAAGATCCACCGAGCAGCGCGTCGAGCAACGCCACGGCGTCGTCGCCGAAGCGAATACTCTCGCGCGTCGATGACGGCAGGAACCCCTCAAGCTCGGCCGCGTTGAGCAGGTCACGCAGGGGCTCGTAGTACCCGCTCACGCTCAACACGCCGATCGGCTTGGCTTGGAGGCCGAGCTGGTTCCAGGTGATCGCCTCGAACAGCTCGTCGAAGGTGCCAACGCCCCCAGGCATGGTGAGCCCCGCGCCCGCCCGCTCGGCCATGATCGCTTTGCGCTCGTGCATCGATTCCACGACGATCAGCTCGGTCGCGCCCTCGTGGGCGTGCTCTTTCCTGACCATGAAGTCGGGGATGACGCCGATGACCTGGCCGCCCGCCTCGAGCGTCGCGTCGGCGACCACGCCCATCAGCCCGAGCCGTCCGCCGCCGTAGACCAGCGGACGCCCACGGCGCGCGAGCTCGCGCCCAACGGTCTTCGCCAGCGCCGCGTAGTCCTCGCGCACGCCGACGTTCGACCCGCAGAAGACCGCGACGCCGTCCGCGCCCTCGCTCACTCGAACGCGCCCTTGAAGTCGATCGCGAAGTCGTTGATCGCGTCGATATCGGCCGCCGAGCGCGAGCCGAGATCGTTGAACTTGTTCACGACCGCCGCCGCGTCCTCCGCGATGAGCTCGCCGAGTGTCTTCCACTTGTTCGCAAGCAGGGCGTCGAGATTCGCGGTGGTGTTCCGCGCGTGGCCCGCGGGGTACATGACCATGCCGCTGTCGTAGGCCGCGCCGTCCGCGTCCTGCACCGAGACACTCGTCGGGATGCCGTCGGGGTAGCGCTTGTCGTAATCCTCGCCGCCGTGCTCGAACGCGATCTTCTCCATGATCTCGCGCGTGACGGTGTTGTTGATGGACGCCTGGTTGTAGTCCTTCGGCGTGAGGATCAGGTTCTCCCAGGTCGGCTCGCGGCCCTCGCTCCGCCCGTGCAACGCCTTGCGCAGGAGCGTGGCGATGATGTAGACCATCGAGTGGTCCGCCGACTGTCGCGTGCTCGGGTCGCGCTTCGCGGGGTCGCCGATGATCCCGAACGCCGGCTCGTAGGCCTTGATCGTGATCTTCTTGATGCTGTCGCCCGTGGCGTCGTCGATCAGGTGCGGCGCCTTGTGCAGCAGGTCGATCACGGCCTGGATCGCCCCCGCCGACTGATGCTCATACAGGCCGAGCTTGAAGTGCATGCCCATCACCGCAAAGTCGGTCCCGGCGCGGCTCAGTCGCAGATCGAACGGCGCCTCGTCGCTCTTGCGCGTGTTCGGCTTCCCGCCGCCGACGGCCTGGAACATCTGCCCGGGCCCCTCGAAGATCCGGAAGATCGCCTCGGGGTTGCGGAAGATGTCACGCGGGCCGAGGAAGCCGCGCATCGAGCGGAGCACGCTCATGCATGCGGCCTCGGTCGAGATCGCGGCGCTCGAGCCCTTGGAGTCGCTGAGCTGCTTGCCCGCGCGGATCGCTCGGAACGGGATGAAGTGCGCGACCGTCATGCCGATCGCGCTCTCGATCTGCTCCGCCGTCGCCCCAAGCATCGCCCCGAACACCGCCGCCGACGCGATCGCGCCGTGCACGACGTGGTCGACCTTGTACGTCTTGAGACTGAACACCTCGGCCAGACGCCCGCGGATCTCATCGTGCAGCACGCACGCGAGCAGCGCCTTGCGGCCGTCGGCGCCCGTCATCTGCGCCGCCGCGATCGCGACCGAGTAGAAGTCGTTGTGCCCGAACTCGCCCGCCGTGTTCCCCTGCTTGGGGTTGTAGCCGAAGTTCGTGCCGTTGCTGTCCCACTCCCGCACCGCGGCGCAGTTCGCAAGGATCGCCTTCTCGGCCTTGAGACGGGCCGTCGAGCCGAACACGGTCGCGCCGCGTTCGCCGTCTCGGATCGGGTACTCGAGCGCCTCCTCACGGAGCAGCACCGGCGCGTTCGTGCCGAGCGCCAGGGCGCTCGCCCCGCAGATCGCGGCGTCGGTCAGAAACCGGTTCGTGTGCTTGAGCACAGACTCGTCCGGCTCGCCCCTGGCGCCCTCCTCATCGGAGAGGAACCCGATCGCGTAATGCGCCAGCCCGAGGGCCTGATTCGTGTCGCGCCCCAGCTCGATGTTCTGCTCGGCCATGTCTTCCTCCGTCGCGTGGAACCCGCAGCCTAGGTCGACTCCCACCCAACCCGCCAAACTCGCCTACAAGCCCCTGGCGCAAGCCTGGGGCAAACCAAGCCCCATCCCCAACGCTCACACCCTGTCTATCGAAACCGGACCCGCCCTACATCCCCTGCCCGTCCGACTCCACCTTCGGCGCCTCCAGCGCCGGCGCGGACTTCGCCACCACCTCAACCTCGGGCAGCTCCTTCAGGTCTTTCGAGCTCTTGGCGCCCGCCTCCTCGAACTTCCGGAGCGTCGGCACGAGCCGCGAATCGATCGAGCCCACCGCGCGGTTGTACCGCTCTGTCGCCTGACGCAGCGAGTCCCCGAGCTGCGAGATGTGCCCGAACGCCACGGCCGCCCGCTCGTGCAACTCACGCCCAAGCTCGAACAACTCCCGCGCCTCGTCCGCCAGCGTCTGCTCACGCCACCCCACCGCGACCGCCCGCAGCAGCCCGATCAAGGTGGACGGGCTCGCCAGAATCACCCCGTGACCCGCCGCGGTATCGAGCAGGTCGGGGCGCCGTGACAGGGCGGCATCGATGAAATGATCCCCCGGCACGAACATCACTGTGAACTCCGGGCTCCCGTCCCACGCCGCCCAGTACTTCTTCGCCGCCAGCTTCTTCGCCTGGTCCGCGACGTGCTTCGCAAACCGCTCCATGTGCCGCTCGCGCTCCTCCGCGTCGCGGGCGTTCACTGCTTCGAGGTATGCGTACGTGTTCGTCTTCGCGTCCACCGCGATCACCCGCGCATTCGGCAACTGCACGATCATGTCGGGCCGCAGCGCCGCCCCCTCGCTGTCGCGCGACGTCGCCTGCTCCGAGAAGTCGCAGTAGCTCGTCATCCCCGCAAGCTCGGCCACCCGCCGAAGCTGGATCTCGCCGTACTGCCCGCGAACCTCCGGACGGCTCAGCGCCGAGGTCAGGCGACCGGTCTCCTCCCGGAGGCTCGCGCTCGCGCTCGTCACCGCCGTGAGTTGCTCGCCGATCTTCGCGAAGTGCTCGACGCGCGCCTTCTCGATCGCCTCGAGCTTCTCCTTCGTCTGGTCGAGCGTCTCGCCGATCGGCTTCACGAGGCGGTCGAGAGCCTCGCGACGCTTCTCGAGCTCGGCCTCCGCCTCCTTCCGGTGGGCCTCAAACCGGGCCTGGGCCATCTCCACGAAACGCTTCGCCGAGGCGTCGAGCGTCTTGGTTGAAAGGGCCTCGAACGAGTCCTTCAGCTCGACCTCGCGCTCGCGGATCCAGTTCTGAAGCCGCGTCTGCTCATCCTGGAGCCGCTGCTCACGATCCGCGAACGCCCGCCGGTCCGCGGCCGCCTGCTCGGTCGCCCGCGTCAGCTCGATCCGGCGCTCTTCCGACTCGGCGCGGAAGTTGTCAGCCATCTGCCGCGCCATGCCGAGGTCGCGCTCATGCTCGGTCCGCCGCCGTTCCAACTCGGCTTCGAGCGATTTCGACCCCGCCGCCTGGCGCTGGAGCCGCCCACGGTCCCACAGGAGGACCATCACCACCAGCGCGAGAGCGCCCGCCACAATCCCGAGGACCGTCGTCATGCCGTAGTGTACCCGATCGTGCTCCTGACATCACGCCTTCCGCCCCACGGCTGCCATTCTGTCGCGTGAACCACGCTTCACGCCCCGAAATCGACCGCGCCCGATAGGCACGCTCTTTGCCTGCAACCTCTCCATGCGCTACGCGCACGGTCCATCTCGAGACGCCGGCGAACCCGGCCACGCAGGGCATGGCTCCCCCGCTTCCGGCGGGCGGATGAACATGCTCCTGTCCTACGCCGGGTGGGAAACCGACCCCTGGGTCGATCGCCTCCCCCGCCTCCTTGAGCCGATGGGCATCAACTCCGTCCGCGCGACCTCCGCCCGCAACGCCTCCGAGGTCATCAAGGCCACCCCTATTCATGTGGCCGTCGTCGACCTCGCCCTTCCTTTTGATAACGAGCCCGGCGCCGCCGCCCGCGAGGCCGAAGCCGGCGCCCGCCTCCTCGAGCTCCTGAGCAAGCTCGCCACCCGCCCCCCGACGCTCGTCATCAAGCGTTCGCGGACCGCGCGGGACGATCATCAGGAGCTCTCCGCCGCCCTCCGCGCCGGCGCGTTCGCCGTCCTCGACCGCCCGCGGGGCGACAGCGACCTCGAGCTGCTGCTCGAAGTCCTCCGGCGCGTGCTCCAACGCCACTACCGCGGAGCATGGCCGACGCAAAGCTGACCAACGGCCGACGGGACCCCGGCCACAGGATTGGGTCCCTTGGAATTGACCTGAAACAGGTGGGAACGAGCCGGCGACGTCCGCCGGCCTGATGGAGAAAAGAAGATGGCAACCGCTACCGCCAAGAAGACCGCGATCCGCCCCCTCCACGACAAAGTGATCGTCCGCCGCGACGAGGCCGAGACGCAGACCGCGTCGGGCATCTTCCTCCCGGAAGGCTCGAAGGAGCGCCCCAAGACCGGCGTCATCGAAGCCGTCGGCGACGGCAAGCTCAACACCGAGACCGGCGAGCGCACCCCGCTCACCGTCAAGAAGGGCGACAAGATCATCTTCACCAGCTACGCCGGCACCGAGCTCAAGCTCGACGGCGACGAGCTGCTGATCATGAGCGAGGACGACATCCTCGCGGTGATCGACTGATGAGTTACGGCGAGGCGATAGCACGAGAGCTTGCGGAGGCGATCGATCAGGAGCGACCGATCTTCGCACTTCTGAACGGTCGCTTGATCGGAATTACGAACAGCGCCGCTCGAAGCGGTAGTGCAAAGTGGACAACCGACGGCCGGATCGAGCTTACCGCCGAGATCTACTTTTGGAATCCTGGTCACGATGAGATGTACGCCCTCTCGTCCGGGCGGATTAATGCGCCGGAGCAGGAGGGCTGGAGTCATGGAATCGGCCTGCGAATGAGGTTCGAGCCATCGGCGATCGTATTGCTTGAAACTGTGAACCTGACATGACCCCCGAAACCCTCCGCAAAGCCCTCGAAGAGCTCAAGGGTCAACGCACGGCGACGTTCGTCTTCGACAACGTCTACGAGCCGCACACCACGCTCACCATCCGCAACGCCATGCTCGTCCCCGACGAGCCCGACCACCTGCTCAAGCTCACGGACGGCCAGAGCATTTTCATCATCGACGCCGACCGCGTCGCATACGTCCGAATCGGTACGGAATGAGAGATGGCCAGATGGCAAATTGCCAGAAGGCCAAATAAGAACCCAAGATCTGGCCATCTGGCCATCTGATATCTGGAGATTTACCCATGGCAGCCAAACAGATCGCCTTCGACTCCGACGCCCGCGAGCGCATCCTCCGCGGCGTTCAGAAACTCGCCAAGGCCGTCAAGGTCACCCTCGGCCCCTCGGGCCGCGTCGTCGTCCTCGAGAAGTCCTTCGGCGCCCCGACCGTCACCAAGGACGGCGTCACGGTCGCCAAGGAGATCACCCTCGACGACCCCTACGAGAACATGGGCGCCCAGATGGTCAAGGAAGTCGCTTCCAAGGCCTCCAAGGAAGCCGGCGACGGCACCACCACCGCCACCATCTACGCCGAGAGCATCCTCACCGAGGGCCTCAAGAACATCACCAGCGGCGCCAACCCCAACAAGATCAAGCGCGGCATCGACGCGGCCATCACCGCCGTGATCGAAGAACTCCACAAGATGAGCACCCAGGTCTCCGGCTCCAAGGAGATCGCCCAGGTCGCGACCTGCTCGGCCAACCAGGACGAGGCGATCGGCAAGATCATCGCCCAGGCCATGGACAAGGTCGGCAAGGACGGCGTCATCACCGTCGAAGAGGGCAAGAGCCTCGAGACCGAGGTCGAGCTCGTCGAGGGCATGCAGTTCGACAAGGGCTACCTCAGCCCCCACTTCGTCACCGACACCGCCAACATGGCCGTCGACCTCGACAAGCCCTACGTCCTCATCCACGAGAAGAAGATCAGCTCCGCCAAGGACCTCCTCCCCCTCCTCGGCAAGATCGCCGAGAGCGGCTCGAGCCTCCTGATCATCGCCGAGGACGTCGACGGCGAAGCCCTCGCCACCCTCGTCGTCAACAAGCTCCGCGGCACGCTCAAGGTCGCCGCCGTCAAGGCGCCCGGCTTCGGCGACCGCCGCAAGGCCATGCTCGAGGACATCGCCACCCTCACGGGCGGCACCGCGGTCATGGAAGAGCTCGGCCTCGACCTCGAGAAGCTCGAACTCAAGGACCTCGGGCGCGCCAAGAAGGTCACCATCGACAAGGACAACACCACCATCGTCGAGGGCGCGGGCAAGACCGACGCGATCAAGGGGCGGATCGAGATGCTCCGCCACCAGATCGACGCCAGCAGCTCCGACTACGACCGCGAGAAGCTCGAGGAGCGCCTCGCCAAGCTCGCGGGCGGCGTCGCCCAGATCAACGTCGGCGCCGCGACCGAGGTCGAGATGAAGGAGAAGAAGGCCCGCGTCGAGGACGCGCTCCACGCCTCCCGCGCGGCCGTCGAGGAAGGCATCCTCCCGGGCGGCGGCGTCGCCGTCCTCCGCGCCCGCAAGGCGATCGAGGGCCTCAAGAAGAAGGCCGAGACCGAAGAGCGCGTCGGCATGGACATCGTCTTCCGCGCCCTCACCGGCCCGATCAAGCAGATCGCTCAGAACTGTGGCCTCGACGGCTCGGTCATCGCGAGCAAGGTCGAGGACAGCAAGGAAACCAACTTCGGCTTCAACGCCCTGACCCACGAGTACGGCGACCTGGTCAAGATGGGCGTCATCGTCCCGACCAAGGTCGAGCGCGTCGCCCTCCAGAACGCGGCCAGCATCGCGGGCCTCCTCCTGACCACCGACGCCGCGATCGTCGAGATCAAGGAGAAGGCGAAGGCCGGAGCGGGCGCCGGCGGGGATGATGATTTCGACTATTGAGTGAAAGCCCAGGGACCCGAGTCCCTGGGCCTGTTGGACATCCGATGCTCACAGAGCCCAGGGATTTGGATCCCTGGGTTTTTTCTGCGCGGTGTTTGGGTGCACGGGGTAGCCGTGTATGCTCCGAACATGATCGCTTGGCGCTCTTGGTACCACGTCACCTTCAGCACCCATGGGACATGGCTGCGGGGCGACGTAAGGAGCTGGCACACGCGGCATCATCGAGAGCACGTCGACGGCGATATGAGCCATCCGCCCCCGCCCGAGGATGGTCATGAACTGCTTGTTCAGTCTGAACGCCTGATGTCACGCCCGCCCGTGCGTCTCTCGCCAGAGGCCCGGGAGCTAGCGGCGGACGCGGTCGTGAGCACGTTCGAGCGTCACGCGATCCAGATGATCGCGCTCGCGATCGACGACCACCACGCCCACCTGCTCGCCCGCTTCGAAGACGATCGCCCGAGGCATTGGGTCGGCCTCGCGAAGAAGCACAGCGCCCGAGCGATCACAGACGCCGGCATCGTCCCGCGAGGCAAGGTCTGGGCCGTCCGCTCACACGCCCAGCCGGTCCGCGATCGCGATCACCAGGTGACCGCCTACCGCTACATCCTCGCCCACGCCAACCGCGACGCCACCACCCGCACCCCGAAAACCCAGGGACCCGAGTCCCTGGGCTTCTGACGTCGAGCTAATCAGAGCCCCTGTCTTAAGAAGACCACCTACGCCTCCACGATGCCATCCCGGCGACGTCGAGACGCAAAGGCCATCGCTCCAGCAAGCGGCGTCGCTGATGCCGACGACGGGACCGCTCCGAAGATCTGAATATCGGCGGCAACAATGCCAGACCGAGACCGCGTCGGTCCAAATGTGACCGCTACAGGCTCCCCATCGCCATTGAGTAGGCTCCAGTTCGCTGTAATGGCAACGGAAATTCGGACGTCGACGAATCGTCCGAATAGTCGATCAAACGCGGCGGGATCGAGCGACGTAAAGCCATCGATTCCGATCCCGCTTGCTTCTCCGTCGGCCGGATACCAATTGGAACCACTATGCGGTCCAGAGATGAGTGTCGGCGTGCCGCTGAATGAGTCGCTACCAGAACGGTTGGCAACAGATCCGTTCGACAGCACTTCAATCGTGAACGAAACCGGAATCGATCCGGAGAGTTCGGCGGTGACACCGTCGTCGACATTGGCATTCAGCAGGAGCCACGGGGTAATGTCTCGCTGAATACCGAAGCTTGCCGCAAATGGATCACGAACCGTTGCGACGCGGATGACTCCCGAAAACACGCCGGCCGATCCCGGCAACTCAGGCGCGTCAATTTCGAGCTGCGTGAAGCGCCCGAGCTTGGCCAATGGCGTGCCGCCTCCAGCCACTTCGACAAACCGATCTGTGACGACGATCGATGCGACCGCATTCGAGTGAAGAACGCAGATCGCTGCTGCGAGACGTACTTTCATATGGCATCGCTCCTACTCACTGTTAATTCATCGCAAACATGATAACTAAGACGACGACGTCTCGCGACAGGGAGATTTCGACTCAGAAGAGCTACAGCCCGGCCTTGAGACGTCAAAGCCCTGGTGTTCGCTACTGATCTAGCCACACCTCCCGTCCCATCGACGATTTCCGTCGCCCCTTTGGCCGCCCATGACGCAGGATCGGGCAGAGTGCCGCTTCCGCCAATTCCTCTCCCAACCCGGCGCCGCCCCCGCCCCCCGTTCTCGCTTGCCCTCCTGAGGACCACCGCAAGCCACAACACGGGGAGAGAACCTTGGGACACCGAAACCACACACACATCGACGCCTGCGCCGTGGGCGCGTGCCTGTTCGCGGCGCCGCTCGCGCTCGCCCAGCCCGCCGCCCCCGCGACGTTCAAGATCGTCGATGGGACGCCCGTCGTGCCCGAGGTCGCCCCGCCCGTCGTCTGGGACCTCCAGCCCGTCGTCGAGCACACGGGGTGGCAGACCACCTATTACAGCGACAGCGATCGGCTGAGCATCGGCTCGAGCCTCCAGACCGCCTTCGGGGCGTGGCGACTGGCCGACGAGATGGGCTTCATCTCGAGCCGGACGGGCAACCCGCAGCGATCGATGATGGTCAACCGCGGCGCCTTCACGCCGACCTCGGCCTCGGGCGCGTTCGACATGACCTGGAACTGGGACATCCAGTTCATCGCCTTCGAGGACCTCCTCAACGAGACCCGCGTCCGCGCGTGGGTCCGTGGCCAGCCCGGCACCGAGATCGAGCGGACGACCCGCTGGAACGCGAGCTTCGGCAGCGCCGATCGGTACATCTACGACGGCTTCATCGGCCTGAGCCAGTTCCGCAATTGGCTCAGCGCCGACGCCGGGTCGCCCGACCGCAACACGGGGACCGCGTTCGACTTCGGCTTCCCCGAGGCGCCGATCACGCTCTCGGGAGAGGTGCGCGAGTTCGCGGAGTACCCGGGCGTGAAGTACACCCGCGTCGTCCTGCTCGAGTACGCGAGCGGCGAGGTCGACCGCGACTTCATCCCCGAGATCGGCGGGCAGGCCTACCGAAGCTGCATCAGCCTCTGCGGCGAGCCGCACCGGATCATCGACGTCTCGGCTGTTACGGACTGGAGCGTCTCGATACGGATCGTCAACGAGATCCAGCCCGCGGGGGTCGCGACGCCCGCGCCCGCGCCGAGCGGGGCGAGCCTCCGCGCGGGCGCGGACCGAGGGGGCGTCGCCGACGCCTACCACGTCCGCTTCACCGCCGACCCGGACGCGGACACGGGGCAGTACATCTCGAGCGTAGCGTGGTCGGCGGGGTCGATCTTCGAGCCGTTCGTCCAGATCGCCGTGACGCCGACGGGGGCGTTCGAGGTGACCACCCCCGCCGCGATCGCCAACCGCGTGCTCCAGGCGACCATCACCGACCACTACGGCGACACGCAAACCTCGGCGCCGATCTTCGTTGGCGCGACCGTCGACCTCGAGCCCCCCTTCAACCAGCTCGACGCCTTCGACGCGCTCCGCTACCTGCGGGAGTACGACGCCGGCTCGATCGCCGCCGACCTGACCGCTCCAAGCGGCATCGTGACCCAGGCCGACCTCCTCGAAGCCATAGCCCGCCTGACCAACTGACCGACTGACCAACTGACCAAGCAGGACCGCCGCCCGCGCGGCGCCTCCCCTCCGGTGTGCCACGCCCACGCGAAGCGCGGGCGTGCGCCTGGCGTCCGCCCCAACCCCGACTCCCACACTCCGGAAGAGGGGTTGCAGGGGACACCTCCCCTGCACGGCTGGCCATCAGTCAGCGACGAACGCGGCGATCTCGTCGGCGTGTGCGAACTGCCGCGCGTGACACGCTGGAGGACCGGGCCGCGCGTCGCGACCGCGGCGTCGCGGACCAGACGTTGTCATGACGATCATCTTCCGATAGTCTCCCAAACCGACGCGGACGCAGCGTCTCGCATTGGATTCTGGGACCGTTCGCGCATGCACTATCCGACTGGGCTTATTCGTCGCTCCGACGAGATTGAGGGCTACGCCAGCACGCTCGCCCGTCCGTGCGGCGGAGGACGGGCATGCTGGCGGTACTCGGATGGCGCCGGTGAGCTATGTCATGCGTATCCGCCCGGGCGGCGCTACTGCCACTACGAGAAGGGGCCCGCGGGCTGGTCGCATGATCACGAGCGCGACCCGTTGATCCCGGGGGTGACGGACGTCAAGCGGATCTCGTTCGTCGGGTGTCGTCGGGACGTGCTCGAATCGGGCTCGGAGATCCGGATCCTCTTCGTGATTCGTCATGAGATGGAGCACGAAAGACAGCGGTACTGCGATCAGGATGGCGCGTCGGGCAGCGGTGTCAGCTCTCCGCGACTCGTCCGCTGGGAGTACGAGGCGAACGAAGCGGGATGGCGCGCGGTCCGTCCGCTGCTTGGGCGATGGGGTCGTCAGCTGTCGCTGCTATCGCCTGTCGAGAGCGCCTTGTTCGGGGTATTCACCGCGGTCTACAGCAGGACCGGGGTCCGAGCGACGGCAACCTTGATGCTGTTCATCGGGGTCGCGATCGGCGCTTTCATTGAAACGTGGACGGCTTATGTGTCGATGTTAGTGGTCATTGTAGGACTGCTAAGTTTGATTCTTGCTCTACGCGCCATCCGCCGCTAGGATGATGCGAGGGTTTGGGACCACCTGATACAGGGTGGAGGTACGCATGCAACCGGCGAGCAGCCACATCTGGACCGCCGCGGCCGCGGGGGTGACGGGTGTCACCGCGACCTATGCGATCACGCACACGTCGTATGAGGCGGTGGGCATCGCGGGGGTCGCGGGCGGGTTGCTGATCGCCACGTCGGCGTGGGCCTGGCGAGAGCACGCTCGGTCGACATCGCAGGTCGTGGCGCCCGCGGCACTGGACGACGCCGAAGAGCCGATCGCGATGCAGGCATTGTCGTTCGATCAGCGGCGGGCGGCGGAACTCAGGCCCTTCGAGCGATCGCGGCAGGTCGCGGCGCTCACGAACGACCCGGACAGCACGGATGTGATCGTGGACATGGCGGCGCTGCTTGCCGATCGACCAGGCGTGGTAGACATCCAATCGCGTCGCGTTGGGGCGGGGGTTGATATCGACGTTCGCGGGAAGCTGACGGGCGAGACGGGCGTGGAGATCGATCGAATCTTCGGCCGGCTATCGCCCTTGAGCGACGTCGACGCGGCCGCGCCTTCGTCGGAGGAATCGCAAAGCCGCTCGACGCGGGTCTTCGCGCTGCACGCGAGGGCGGACGGCGACGATGAGCTGCCGAAGCTCGCCCCGGTGCGGGCGTTCTTCCACGACTGCCGGAGTTGTGGGGCGAGGGTGCAGCTTCTCAACCTGTCGATCGACCGGGTGACGACGGCGTTCGATGGCGTCGGTCTGACGTCGCTGGGTTTCCCGGCGGGGATGCGCGCCGGCGAGGTCACGCGGTTCATCAACGCGTGGCGCCAGCGCTTCGAGCTCGGTGGTTGGAGCTTCGCGTCTCCCGCGATGTGAGACGATCGAGCAAGACGCGGGCTTCCGCGGCTCGCTGATTGTCGTCCGTGAACGCATCAAAGCGCCGGAATGATTTGGCGTTCGCGCCTGGCGTGGTAGATTGCCCGCATGCCCGCGCCGCCGCCGGAATCGATCGACGCCTACCTCGACTCGCTCGCCCCCGATCGGCGCGAGGCGATCGAGGCCGTGCGCGGGGTGATCCGGGCGAATCTTCCCGAGGGGTACGAGGAGGGGATCCAGTACCGCATGATCGGGTACTACGTGCCCCACCGTCTCTATGCGCCTGGGTACCACTGCGACCCGAAGCAGCCGCTGCCGTTCGCTTCGCTCGCGTCGCAGAAGAATCACATGGCGTTGTATCTGTTCTGCACCTACGCGAGCGAGGACGAGGCATCGTGGTTCCGCGATAAATGGACCTCGACGGGCAAGCCGCTCGATATGGGCAAGGGTTGTGTTCGATTCAAGCGGCTCGTGGACGTGCCGCTGGAAGTTGTCGGCGAGTGCGTGCGGCGGGTTCCGGTGGCCACCTTCATCGAAACGTACGAGGCCAACCTGCCGCCGAAGATCCGGGAGAAGCACATGAAGCTCAAAGCTCGGCTCGAAGGTGATTCGGAAGCTCCGACCATGACGATGGTGGAGACCCCCGCGGCCCCGGTCGCAAAGAAGACCCGCAAGAAGGCCGCCAAGAAGGCGGGGGCGAAGAAGGCGGCCAAGAAGACCGCGAAGAAGGCCACCAAGAAGACGGCCAAGAAGGCCACGAAGAAGACCGCCAAGAAGGCGACAAAGAAGACGGCGAAGAAGGCCGCGAAGAAGGTCGGCAAGAAGGCCGCGACCAAGAAGATGACCAAGAAGCCGCCGCGTCGGACGACGAAGCGGGCGTGATCGCGGTCGGGCCGAGGCCCGATCGATGGACATTGCCCGGGCGAAGGCCCGGGCCTTGTATTTCTGCATGGCGCGCGGACGCGTGGCGATCATTGAGGACGACGCGTCGATCCGCGCGGGGTTGGCGGCGGCGCTGCGGTCGGCGGGCTACGCCAGCGTCGAGGCGGGTGACGTCGCCTCGGGCATCCGCGCGGCCCTCGCCGATGGCGTCGATCTCGTGCTGCTGGACCTGATGCTGCCCGCCTCCGCGGCCGCTGTGGCGACGGCCGATGGCCCCGCGGACGGGCTGGGGGCGCTCCGCGAGATCAGGCGGACGCGACCGACGCTGCCCGTGATCTGCGTCACGGCGCGCGGTGAGCCCGAGGAGCGGGTCGCGGGGCTCGACCTCGGGGCGGACGACTACATCGTCAAGCCGTTCGGGGTCGCGGAGTTGCTCGCGCGTGTGAACGCGGTGCTGCGTCGCTCGGCGGAGCGGTCGGCGCCGACGGAGCGGTTCCGGGTCGCGGGTCGGTCGATCGACCTGGGGCTGCGAGAGGCGCGGACGCCGTCGGGGGCGATCAACGCGATCCCGCAGCGCGAGAGCGAGCTGCTCGCGTACCTCGCTTCGGCGGCGGGTCGGGCGGTCTCGCGCGAGGAGCTGTTTCAGCGCGTGTGGGGCGTGGAGGGACGCGGGGGGTCGATGCGAGCCGTGGACATGGCCGTGGCGCGACTCCGTGAGCTGCTGGAGGACGACGCCTCGGCGCCCGAGGTCATCCGCACGGTCCGCGGCAAGGGG
>PAKY01000019.1 GCA_002706885.1 Phycisphaerae bacterium | reverse complement strand
GTGGACAAGGCCAACGTCCTCGAGACCTCCCGCCTCTGGCGCGAAACGGTCCAGCGCGTGCACGACGAGGAGTTCCCCGCCGTCACGCTCGAGCACCACCTGATCGACTCCGCCGCGATGCGCGTCATCGGCGAGCCGCGACGCTTCGACGTCATCCTCACCGAGAACATGTTCGGCGACATCATCTCCGATGAGGCCTCCGTCCTCGCGGGCTCGCTCGGCCTCCTCGGATCCGCCTCCGTCGCCGCCGCCCCCTCGGGCGCCGCCGACCACCGAGGCGTCGGCGGCCTCTACGAACCCATCCACGGCTCCGCCCCCGACATCGCGGGCCTCGGACTCGCCAACCCGATCGGCGCGATCCTCTCCGCCGCCATGCTCCTCGACATCGGCCTCGGCGAGAGCGGCGCGGGCCGCGCCGTCGAGCGAGCCGCCCGCGACGCGATGGCCATGGGCGTCCGATCCGCCGACCTCGGAGGCGAAGCCACCACCTCCCAGATCGGCGCCACCGTCACCGAGAAGCTCTGCCGCTACGCCTCGCTCCGCATGTAACCCCGATCGGGACGATCTTTTTGCCCCTATCTCAACCTCTGTGCGCAAAGTGCGTGTGAGGTGCGATTTCTCGCTCGCCGATAGCCAATCCGAGCGTTAGCTTTGAAACCGACCCCCGCTCACGTTCGTATCGTGGCAGGGATCAGATCGTCAGAGCCAACGCCAGGGCGACATCGTCCCGGCGTGTCCTCGGAGCGGAAAGAGGTTCTCGTGCGACAATCAATCATCGCGCTCGCCGGCGCCACGCTGGCGCTGTCGGTTTCAACGGTCAACGCTCAGGACGCTGAGCAACGGTTCCGGAACGAGACGGGCTACAGCGGTCCCTACGTCATCGTGAAGCCCGACGGCGTCGAAACACCGCCATTCGACTTCAACGAACCCGACGACGCCCTCCTCGAAGAGATCACCGCCGCGACCTTCCGCTACTTCTGGGACAGCCCCAACGTCACCGACACGGGCTTCGTCAACGACCGCGGCGGCGGCGCCATCAGCTGCGCAGGCGTCGGCTTCCAGTTCGGCGCGATCGTCCTCGGCGTCGAACGCGGCTACATCACCCGCTCCGAGGGCGAGCGACGCGTCCGACGACTCCTCGGCGGCTTCCTCGAGTCCGACCAGATCCGCAAGGAAGGCATGTTCTTCCACTTCATCACGGGCCAGCCGCTGCGCCGATCGGGCGGCTCCGAGGTCAGCACCGTCGACACGCCCCTGATGTTCCAGGGCGCCCTCATCGCGGGCGGCTACTTCGGCGGCGAGATCGAGCAGATGGTCACCGAGATGCTCGCCTCGACCAACTGGAACTTCTTCACCCAGCCCACCTCCCGCCCCGACTGGGAAGAGGGCCTCGTCTCGCTGTCGTGGCAGCCGAACTCCGCCGCCGCGCCCCTCGGCTCGGGCAGCCTTTCCACCGCGACGTGGCAGTACCCCTCGGGCGAAGAACTCACGATCTACTTCCAGGCCGCGGCCAACCCCAACCCCGATAACGCGCTCTCCCCCGATCTGTACTACCGCGTGAAGCGCCCCCTCGGCGAATGGGGCGGGCTCGGCGAGATGGTGCGCAAGCCCTCCGCCGGCGGCACCTTCCTCCAGACTTTCGCGCAGGTCTTCATCGACTACGGGGGCATCGCCGAGGCCATGGGCGCCGACCGCCCCGACCTCTACGGCTACAACTTCCGCGCCCCCACCGACTGGTGGGAAAACAGCCGCCGCCACGCGCTCATGCACCGCGGCAAGGCCATCAGCGAGGCGCCCGCGGGCTTCACAACCCTCGGCCCCAACGCGTGGGGACTCTCCGCATCCGACGGCCCCTCTGGCTACCAGGTCCCGGGCCTCGTCCCCCCCGCCGTCCCGATCCCGGGCGCACAGGTGAACTTCGACGTCCCGGGCGGCTACGGCGGTGACAACTGGCTCGACGGCACCGTCGCGATCTACGGCGCAGGCCAGATGATCATGTTCACGCCCGACGAGTCGGTCGCCGCGCTGCGCCACTACCGCAACCTCACCGACGGCAGCGGCCAGCCCCTCGTCTGGGCCGACGACTATGGGTTCTACGACTCGTTCAACCTCCACATCGGCGGCGCGCCCTTCGTCGACACCTCGCGCCTCTCGATCGACCAGGGCCCGATGCTCCTCGCGATCGAGAACGCCCGCTCCAAGCTCATCTGGGACAACTTCCACAAGCACCCCATCGCCAAGCTCGGCATGCAGCGTCTCGGCCTCACCCGCGCGGGCGATGCGGGCCCCTACCGCCGCGGCGGCGGGTGCGGCGACGCCACCCTCCACGACCTCGGCTCGGGCGGCGCTACGGGCTCGTTCGGCCTCGACATCAACGAGAACGGCGCCGTCACGGGCGTCGTCCGCACGCTCGGCGACGCCTCGGCCTTCCGCTGGACGAGCGGCACGGGCCTCGAACTCCTCCCCCGCCTCGCGGGCGACGGCCCGGCGCGAGGCATCGCGATCAACGACGCGGGCTTCGTCGCGGGCTCGGCGATCGCCTCGGCCTCGGCCGATGGACCGATCGCGGTCGTCTGGGACGACGAGGGCGCGGTGATCGTCGCCGACTCGCCGGGCGGCTCCGACGGCGCGGTCGCGGTCGGCGTCGACGACTTCGGGCGTCTCGCGGGCCTCTCCTTCGGCCCGAACGGCATCCGCCGCGAGCAGGGCTTCCGCTACGAAGCGGGCTTCTTCGGCTCGTTCGGAACGAACCCGGGCGAGGCCACGGGCATCGCGCCGAACGGCTTCACCGCGGCCAACGCCCACACCGAGGGCGGCCTCCGCGGACAGATCTACGACTTCGACCGCTCGCAGCGCGAGCCGCTGCCGGGCGATAGCTGGTCGGAGGTTCACGCGGTCAACACGAGCGGCGTCGCCGTGGGCGTCTCCGCGAACCAGCTCGATCGGCGGGCCGCGATGTGGCTCGCGGACGGCACGCCCGTCGCGATCCCCTCGCTGCCCAACGCGACCAGCTCGATCGCGCTCGGCGTGAACGAATCGGGCGACGTCGTCGGCTTCTGCGACACTCCCGGCGGTCAGCGGGCGTTCCTCTGGACCGCGTCGAGCGGCACGGTGGACCTGAACGACCAGCTCGGCGCGGCCGACGCGGCGGAGTGGAAGATCACGCAGGCCCGCGCGATCAACGACGCGCGTCAGATCGCGGGCTCGGGCGTGAAGTCGCTGCCCGACGGGACCGAGGCGTTCCGAGCGTTCCGCCTCGACGTCGGCTCGCTCGTCGCGGCGTCGTGCCCCGCGGACCTTAATGGCGACTGCGTCGGCGACGCGGGCGACATCGAGGCGTATTTCGATCTGGTGGTCCAGGCGGACGGCCTGCGCGGGCCCGCGGACAACCGCGTTCCGAACCCCGGGTTCGAATCACCCAATCCGAGCGATCCGAGTCGTCCCGAGCACTGGTCGAAGCTCAACAACCCGAACGGCTCGTATGAGACCGCGAACACGAACGGCGCTCCGCACGCCCACGGCGGGTCGAGGTTCGTATCGGTCAGCGGCGCTCCGGGCGGCGGGTTCAATTCGTGGAACTCGGCGCCAAACGTGGCGGCGTCGAACGCCCCGATCAATACGGCCTCTGACCTGACGCTCGAGCTCTACTACGGCATCACCAGCGCGACGCCCGTGTTCTCGACGGGTCTGTTCGCCGCCAAGATCGAGTATTTCGCCGACGACGGCTCAGGCGGGATCGGGGCGAACGTCGGGTCGAGCGGGGATCTCGAGATCACCGAAGACCTGTCGCCGACGCCCGATTGGACGGTCTTCCGGCGGGTGATCCCCGCGAGCGCGATCCCAGCGGACGCGGCGTTTGCGCGGGTTCTGCTGTTCACGTTCGACGGGAGCGGCACGCCGGTGGGCGAGGCTTATTTCGACGACGTCGCGATCTACCAGGAAGACCCCGGGTACGACGCTCCTGACTACAACCGCGACGGGGTCATCGACGCCTTTGACGTGATCGATCTGATCGCCGACCTGAGCGTGTGCGGCTGACCTCGGGGTTGGGGACGCGGGTGGGCGGCCTCGTGGCGGTCTTCGGCCTCCTCGAAGCCTTCTTCGATGATCTCGTTGGCGTCCTCGATCGCCTCCTCATCAGGCGCGGGTGGCTGCTCTGCGGCGCCCGGTACGAGGCCGACGTCGATGCAGACGCCGAAGTGATCCGAGCCGGGGATCCGAACGCGTCGCATCGCGTTTAGGCCGAGCTGCGCTGAGAGGAAGACGTGGTCGAGCGGGTAGCGGAGGAGCGGTCGGCGGGCGTGGAAGGTGTTGATGAGGGCTCGGCCGATGCGGGGGTCATCGAGGCCACTGAGGCGTTGGAAGAGCCTCGTGGTGTGTGACCACGCGACGTCGTTGAGATCGCCCGCGACGATCCAGGGACGCTGTTCGCCCGCCTTGATCGCTTCGGCGATCTGTTCGGCGACGAGCGTGAGTTCGGCGTCTCGGATGCGGCTGTCGTAGCGGCCTTCGCCGTTTCGGACGGCGAGGGCGGGCGGCATCGGGTGAACACCGATGAATCGGAGCTCGCGATCGCCGATCCGGAGGCGGGCGTGGATGGATGCGCGGCGGTCGGAGACGAGGTGCTCGACGTTGGACTCGACGATCGGTTCGCGCGACCAGAGGGCGATGCCGAGGCCGTCGCCTCGGATGACTTCTTCGCGGCTCGGGTAGCGGGCGCGGAGTGGGTCGAGGCCGGCGCTCCAGTCGTCGCCGATCTCGATGAGGAGGACAACGTCGGCCTCGACGGACTCGATGGCGGCGCGGACTTCAGCGTGGCGGTCGTTGGTCTTGTCGAGGTTGACGATGAGGACGCGGAGGTCGGCGCTGGCGACGCTCGCGACGCGGGTCCGCCAGACGCGGGTGTAGGGGATGATGAAGATCGACTGCGTGACGATCGAGGCGAGTTGAAGCGACGCCAAAGCGATGAGCGTCGTGGACGGGTCGGTGGCGGCGACAAGGCCGAGCGTGGCGGCGAGCGACGCGATGGCGACCGCGATGAGCTGCGCCCTCGGGAAGTCCCAGACGCGGATCATCCACGAGCCGTTCTGCACGAACGGGAGGGCGGCGCCTGCGACGACGAAGAGGGTCGCGAGTCCGATCGCCCAGGTGATGATGGTGGTCCAGTCGATGGCTGCTCTCCTTCAATTGCCTCGTCGGCCCTGCTAAGCCGGCTCGATCGCGTCGTGTCGTTGCTTGCGGAGCTCGGCGACGACGGTGATGAGGGCCGCGGTGAGGACCGGGGCCATGACGGCTCCCGCGGCGCCCCAGAGCCATCCCCAGAAGAGCAGCGAGGCGAGAACGACGAAAGTCGAGAGCTTGAGCATGCTCCCCTGGATGTATGGATCGAGGACGTTGCCGACGGCGGTCTCGATCACGACGAGGCCGGCGCCGACGATGAGGCCCTTCTCCCATCCGAGATGCACGACGGCGAGAGCGGTGGCGGGGACGCCGGACACCAGCGCGCCGATGTTGGGCACGTAGTTCATGAAGAGCGTGAAGACGCCCCAGATCAGCGCGAGGGGCACGCCCATGACCGCGAGCCAGATCCAGGTGGCGAGGCCGCTGACGAGCCCGGTGACAGACTTTCCGAAGAAGTACCAGCGCGTTTGCTTCGACACGCGGACGACGAGTTCATGGAGACGGCGGTTGTCGCGCTCGCGCAGCTTGCCATTGAGCCATTCGGCCCAGTTCTCGCCTTCGGCGAGGGCGAGGAAGGCGAGGAAGACGGTTAGGAGGATGGCGGTCAGGATGCCGAGCATGGAGCGGAGGCCGCCGGCGGCGACTTCGGTGAGTCGGGACCTGGCGTCCTCGGGAAGGAGCGGCCCGGAGCGGGCGCCTTCGGCTTCGTTGAGCTCAGGGAGCGTCGAGTTTGGAACGCCGAAGCCCGAGAGCGTCTCGCGGAGTCGGTTGTACTGCTCGATGTACTGGTCACGTGACGACTCGAACTGATCGGCGACCTGCACGCTCGCGTAGGACGCCCAGCCAATGACGGCGCCGATGAACAGGGTCATGACGAGGGTGCAAGCGGCTGCGCCCGCCCAGGCGGGGAGAACACGGCTGACGGCTCGGCGGAGCGGCCAGAAGAGCGCGCAAAGAAGGAGCGAAGCGACGATCGGCATCACGACGACCGCGGCGGCGTTGAGGGCGAAGAAGAGAGTGACAACCGCGATCGCGAGCACCGCGATCGGCATCGCTGAACGCGTCGCCTGAAGGCGGGAGGCGGGGGGATGCGTTGGGTGCTTCGAGGTCGCGCTCATGTCCGCATCGGGAGGGGTGAAAGAACGGCCCGCGATGTTACCGCGGGCCGCTCGGGGTCGGAAGCCTGTGAAGATTTGTAGGGTCCGTCGGGGGAAAGGACCGGGCCCCGGTCCCGGTTAGTCGGCCATCGAGATGCGCTTGCCGTTGACGATGATCCGGCTCGCGACAATGACGCGTTCGCCGCCGATCATGCGCTCGCGGCCCTGGATGCGGACCCGATCGCCGCTGGCGATATCGAGATCGCGAGCGTTCTTGTACTCCTTGGCGTTGAATGCGACGAGTGTCTCGCCGTCGTCGCCGAGGTTGACGCGGACGACGGTGTAGCGGTCGTCCTCGAGGTCGGCGTCGCTCACTGTGTCGACCTGACCGGTCACGATCTTCTCGGATCGCTGCGGCTGGTCGGCACGACGGTTGGCGTCGCGATCGGACCTGTCCATCCGGGCCATGTCCCGGTCCGTATCGCCCCGGTTCTGTTCGCCCCGACGGTCGGCGCGTCGATTCGCCGAGTCGGACTTCGACTTGTCGCGGCTCGAATTGTTCCAGTTCATCGAGGCGTGGGCCTGGTCCCGCATGCTGTCACGCGGGGCGAGACGGGCCGTCTTGCCGTTCGCGTTGACGGTGTGCACGACGAGGACGTTGGCGTCCTGGTCATCGCCCGTCATCCGACTCGATCCATCCATCGGCCCGGACATGACCTTGCCGCTGAACGTCACGGTGTCGCCCTTGGCGAACGGAAGATTCTTCTTCGTCGCGTTCGGGCCGAGGTTCAGGACGCGGGTCTTGTCGTCGGTCGTGCGGACGCGGACGATGAGCGGGCTGTTGTCCTTCTCGTTCTCGCCGCTGATGACGCGGATCGACTCGATCTCGCCGCGGAGGCGGGCGGAGCGCATGTTGTCGTAGGCGGCGCGCTGCGCCCAGGGGTTGTCGCTCGCCCGCATGCGGTCGCCACGCTGGCGGGCTCTGTCGGCGCGACGCTGACGGTCGGACGCCCGATCGCGGTCGCTCGACGCGTCGGCGTTGATGTAGTAGTACGGGTCGTATTCGAACTTGTTCTGACGGTCGTAGTACCCGTCGTAGTAGCCGTCTGAGAAGCCGGTCGAGCGGTTGGACTCGCCGTAGCTGAACGATGAATCGTCGTAGCCGAACCGGTCATCGTTGTAGCCGTCGTAATAGCCGTCGTAGTACGAACTGTAATAGCCGTCGTAGTAGCCGTAGTTATGACGCATACCGCCACGGCGGTTTGCGCGGACGCGATCGGAGTCGTCGTCGATCTCGCGATCGTCGTCGTCCCACGCGGCGTCCCAATCAGCGTCCGGGTCGATGCCCCAATCGTTCGAATAGACGTCGTCATCGAACCAGTCGGTGGGGTCGTACCACTCTTCTTCGTTGTAGCCCTCTTCGGGCGACCATTCCCAGTCGCCGCGGTCGGACCAGTCGATGTCTTCGTTGGCGACCTGGGCGACGGCGGTTGTGGCGCCGGCGCAGGCGATCAGCGCGGGCGCGAGCGTTCCGTGGAGCTTGTTGAAGTTGGGGGTGAACATGGATGTGTCCTCCGTTTCGGTTGAATAGAAGCGAGCAGACTCGCACCCACGTAGATGGAGCCGTGACGAGAGGCGGACGGGGTGGAAGGTTTCGGAACGCCACCGCTTGTGTGGTCATCCGAAGCGCCTTCGTTCCCGCTCGCCATGGTGGAATACTCGGGGCGGGGGATGAAGGCACTCTGGTTGATCGATGAATTGCGCGTCACGTTGGAAGGTTTCTTGCTCGCGTCGATGCGTGCAACGATCGCGCGGCGACATCGATTCAGCGTGCGCGGGCCTGGATGTCGGTGGTGACACGGCGTAAAGGAGGTGTTACGGCTGCAGCGTGTCGGGGATCGCCGCCGGGCCGAGTTCTTCCTTGAGGGCCTCGATCAGGCGGGCACGGGCCTCGCAGCAGGCGCGGGCGATCGCCCAGATTTCATCGTCTCGACCTTCTGGTCTCCCGACGCCGTGCCAAAGTATGAGGGCACGTCGGGCGATGTGGTCGTACGACACGCCGGGCTCTGTGCTGGAGATCCGGTCAGGGGTCGCGGCAAACGACGGCGGGGGCGTGGCGGCGATATAGCTCGGTTCCGACCGGAGCGAGCGTGATTCGATCATCCTGCGACCCCCCTTTCCTGCTTCCCGGCGGAACGTTCAGGCTGCCATGCCCAAGGAACACCAAGCCGCGATACAAGGATCGCCGACGGGCAATGGCAGGAAGTAAGGAGACGGATCGATTGTCTGATTGCTCACCCCCGATCGATTCCCTAGGGATTCGCCTGAGGTCAGAAACTGTTCGGTCGATCGTGCGGTGATTGGGCGTTTACTCGGTTACAAATTGCGGCTTTCGCGGACTCGTTTGACGACAAGATTCGCCCCGAAAAGGTGGGGAATGGGTATAATTGGTTCAGGTCCGATCCGGAGCCTTCATTGACGCCCTAGATGGGTGGGTGAAGATTTCGTCTTTCGCCGGAACGCCAGATGTTGTGCCGGCGAAACGGTGACGAGCCCGACAAAGGCGTCGGCGCTCGAGCGAAGGCCTCAGCCGGCGTGACCCGTGGGTCGCGCCTGGCAGGCGTCGCGAGCGAACAGGTTCCGTGAACGGTGGGCACGAATGGACATGGCACGACGCTGTGCTGCGGGGTTGCGTTGAAGGCGTGACGAGGGCGACGCTTGAAGGCACAGCAGCGAATACATCGGGTGCTGGTGGTCGATGACCATCCGGTGGTGACGGCGGGGATTCGGGAGACTCTGGCGGGCGAGGACGACCTGGAGGTCGTTGGCTCGGCGGCGACGCTCAGCGAGGCGACGGCTGCGATTGAGCGGGAGCGACCCGACGTGGCGCTCGTGGATCTCACGCTCGAGAAGAACTCCGGGCTGAACGTGATCAAGACGATCGCGGGGATGCGGCCGGAGGTTCGGGTGCTTGTGTTCACGATGCACGACGAGGCGTTGTACGCGGAGCGAACGCTTCGGGCGGGGGCGCACGGGTTCGTGCACAAGGGTGTCTCTTCGGACGAGCTGATCGCCGCGATCCGAAAGACGCTCGAGGGGCGTCTGGTGATCAGCGATCAGATGAACGCGAGGCTCGTGCAGAAGGCGCTGAGCGGCCAGCGGAAGGCGGAGGGCGTGAGCTCGCTGTCGGACCGGGAGCTCGAGGTGTTTCAACTGATTGGACAGGGCGCGGGGATCCGGAAGATCGCGGAGGCGCTCGGGATCAGCGTGAAGACGGTTGAGACGCACCGGGAGAACATCAAGAAGAAGCTCGACGTCGGTTCGGCGAGCCAGTTGACCCGGTTTGCGGTGGCGTGGGTGGAGAACCCCGCGTAATACCGGTCGTGCTCGCAGGAAATTGCGGCGATTGGCGCCTCCGGGGGCTTGGGCTGCCGATAGAGTCGAGCGATGGCGTCCCGTCTGCTGGCCATACTGATCACGCTGAGCGTGGGGTTTCAGTCCCTCGTCGGAGGGGGTCAGGGCGTTGCGGTGCTCTGCTTTGGCGGGGGACATTCGCACGCCGAGGTGGATGCCGATCACTGCCACGACGCGTGCGAGCACGATCGCGGGTGGCCGTTGCCCGTGCGGGCCGACGAGAGCGAGTCGGACTGCGGGTGCACGGACGTCGCGGTCGAGCTTGTCGACTTCGGGACCGAGAAGCGGGCTGACGACGGACCGGCGATCGAGGCGGGTTCGAAGGTCGCGGCGGTCGTTGTGCTCGCGGCGACGGCGGCGGATCGGGGATCGCTCGAACGCGGGACGCGGCCGCCGAAGTATGACCCGGGCGGTCGGCATCGGCTCGCGGTGGTGTCGGCGACTCGGCTGATCATCTGAATCTGTCTGTTCCTTTGACGACGCGTGCGCGGCGGCTGTCGCGCTGGCTGTTGTGTCTTGGGATCGGACAGGAGCAGACAGATGGATATCTCGACGGTTCCGCTTCGGGCGGGGTCGCTGCGGGGCGTGATCGCGGGCGCGGCGGGTGTCGCGCTGGGTGTCGCGGTCGGCGGTTGCCAGAGCTACGAGCGGTCAGCGCTGGATCTCGGCTCGCATCGCGCGGCGTTCGAGGGGCGGCTCGACGACGGCGAGGCGATCGCTGCGTTCGCGGCGCGGCTGGGGGCGGAGGGCGAACCGGCGCCGACGCGGTTTGATCTGAGCGACGGGCTCTCGCTTGCGGAGGGTGAGGTTGTTGCGTTGTTCTTCAACGCGGACCTACGGCTTGCGCGGCTGGAGGCGGGGGTTGCGCTGGCGACGGCGGAGACGGCGGGGCTGTGGGCGGATCCGACGTTCGGTTTCGATGGGGCGGAGATTCTCTCGCCGGCTGGTCTCTTTGAGTACGGGCTGACGATCGGGCTGACGCTGCCGGTCTCGGGGCGGCTGGCGGTCGAGCGGGATCGGGCGGAGGCGCTGCACGAGACGGAGCTGCGTCGGGTCGTCGATCTGGAGTGGACGACGCGGGCGCGGACGCGGTCGGCGTGGTCGGCGTGGACGGTGGCGCGGGAGCGGACGCGGCTGCTGGACGATGTGGTCGAGCAGGTCGAGCGTGTGGGCGCTCTGACGGGGCGGCTGGAGGAGGCGGGTGAGCTGACGCGGGTGGAGGGAAGGTTGCTGCGGGCGCAGCTTGTGGAGTTGCGCGCGGAGGTTGTCGAGGCAAGGCTGGTCGAGGAGCGGGCGCGGGTGGAGTTGCTCGGGCTGCTGGGGCTGGCGGCGGGCGCGGGGGTGGAGTTGGTTCCTTCGCTCGCGAGCGTGGTTGAGATCGATGTTGGCGACGGGGTTGGACGGTTGATCGCGGCGAACACGACGCTCGCGGTTCGGCGGGCGGCGTATCGGGCGGCGGAGGAGACGCTGCGGCTCGAGATTCGGGAGCAGTATCCGGACATACGGATCGGGACGGGGTATGGGAGCGAGGAGGGGGACGACCGGCTGCTGCTGGGCGTGTCGGTTCCGATTCCGATTCTGAACGCGAATCGCGGTGGGATTGCGCGGGCGCGGGCTCGACGCGAGGTGGCGCGGGCGGCGGCGGAGACGACTTTCGAGGGGTTGACGCGTGAGCTGGCGTTGGCGGAGGCAACTCTCGACGCGACGCGGGCGCGGCGGCGGGCGTTTGAGACGGAGCTCGTTCCGATGCTGGATGAGCAGGCGGGGGAGGTGGAGCGGCTTGCGGAGCTTGGCGAGGTGGACACGCTGATCCTGCTTCAGACGGTGACGCGGGGGTATGACGCGAAGCGTCGGTTGCTGGACCTGCGGCTGGCGGAGGTGAACGCGTTGATCGAGCGGGCGCGGCTGCTCGGGCCTGATGAGGCGTGGGCGGCCGCGGGGGTTGACGTGGTAGACGACCAGAACGGGAAGGGAGTGCGGCGATGAGTTCGCTACGACGTGTTGTTGCGGTCGCGGCGGCTGTCGCGGCGATGTCGATGGTTGGTGGGTGTGGTCGCGGGTCGGGCGCTGATGATCACGACGAGCATGGCGGGGACGACCACGTTGAGGCGGTGGCGGCGGATTCGAATCGGGTCGCCGTTTCGGCGGCGGTGCGTCGGAACCTTGGCATCACGTTCGTGACGGTGGAGCGGCGTCGGGTGGAGGAGACGCTGCGGGCGCCGGGGCGGTTTGAGTACTTGCCGACGGCGCGTCGGGAGTACCGGACGGCGATTCCGGGGCGGGTGGAGTTGCTGGTGGAGCAGTTCGACAGGGTGGAGGCGGGGACGGCGTTGTATCGGATCGACTCGCCGGCGTGGCGGGAGATGCAGGGGGAGCTTGCGAGCGCGGACGCGGAGGTGGATCGGCTGGTGGCGCGGCTGGAGACGTTTGGCCCGCTGCTCGAAGCGCACGAGGAACATGAGCGGAGTCTGCGGGAGAGCACCGCGGTCTGGGAGGAGCGCGTGGCGCAGCTCGACGCGATCCGCGAGGCGGGTGGTGGTCGCGTGGATCAGATCGCCGAAGCGCGCGCTTCGCTCTCGACGACGCGGGCCGATCTGGCGAGCGTGGTCGAGAAAAAGGCGGAGCTTCGGGCGGGTCGGCGGGAAGCGGAGGCCGGGCTCGAGGCGGCGCGGGCGCGGCGTTCGTACCTGCTTGGGTCGGCGGCGGCGGTGGCGTCGGAATCGGTCGATTCGTTGACTCGAACGGAGGGCGGCGTACCTCGGTGGGCCGCGATCGACGCGATCGAGGTGGTAGCGACCGAGGCGGGCGTGGTCGAGTCGCTCGGGTTGACGAACGGGTCGTGGGCGGACGAGAAGTCGGCGGTGGTGACTGTCGTTCAGCCGGAGCGGTTGCGGTTTCGGGCGTCGGGGCTTCAGAGCGACCTGGGCGTGTTGCGCGAGGGGTTGCCTTCGCGGATCGTTCCGCCGACGCCGACGGCGGCGGGTCGGGCGGTGGCGCTGCACGAGCAGATGACCGGGACGCTCTCGCTTGGGCTGGCGGGGGATCCGAACGATCGGACGCTCGATCTGTTCGTCGTTCCGGATGAGCTTCTGGGGTGGGCGCGGCCCGGGGTGTCGGCGCAGCTCGAGATCGTCACGGACGCGACGGCGGCGGCGGAGCTTTCGATTCCGCTCGCGGCGGTGCAGCGGGACGGGCTGACGCCCGTGATCTTCCGGCGGGATCCGGCGAATCCGAACGAGGTGATCCGCATGGAGGCGGATCTCGGGAAGGACGACGGGCGCTGGGTGGCGCTGCTGAGCGGGGTGCGGGATGGGGACGAGGTCGTGCTCGACGGGGCGTTCCAGCTCATGCTGGCGACGAGCGGCTCGATCCAGAAGGGGGGGCACTTCCACTCGGACGGGACATTCCACGAGGGGGAGGACTGAGCGATGCTGCAGGCGGTCATTCGTTTCTCTCTCCGGTACTCGTCGCTGGTGCTCATCGCGGCGGTGATGGTGGTCGCGTACGCGGGGTACCGGCTGCCGCGGATGAGTGTCGACGTGTTTCCTGAACTCAACGCCCCCACTGTCACGGTGATGACCGAGTCGGGCGGGCTGGCGGCGGACGAGGTCGAGCAGTACGTCACGTTCCCGATCGAGACGGCGGTGAACGGGATGACGGGCGTGCGGCGCGTGCGGAGCGCGAGCGCGATCGGGCTGTCGATCGTGTGGGTGGATCTCGAGTGGGGAACGGATCTCTACGACGCGAGGCAGCTCGTGGCCGAGCGGCTCTCGGCGGCGCGGGGCAGTCTTCCCGAGGACGCGGCGCCGTTCATCACGCCGATCACGTCGATCGCGGGCGAGATCATGCTGGTTTCGCTTTCCGCTCCTGATGGCGGCGCGAGCCCGATGGAGCTTCGGTCGTACGCGGAGTTCGAGCTACGGAACAAGATCCTCGCGGTTCCGGGGGTTGCGCAGTGCGTGGCGATCGGCGGGGAGCTTCCGGAGTACCAAGTCAATGTCGACCAAGAGCGGCTGCGGCTGTACGGCCTGACGATCTCGGACGTCGCTCGGGCGGCGGGCGATGCTCACAGCACGGCGAGCGGCGGGTACCTCGTCAACGTTGACAGTTTCGAGATACCGATCCGGCAGCAGAGCCGGGTGACGCGTCCTGCGGACATCGCGCGGACGCTGATCAAGTACCACGAGGGGGTTCCGGTCACGATCGGCGAGGTCGCGGACGTGCGGCTGGGGCCTGCGCTCAAGCGTGGCACGGCGTCGGAGGGCGGGCGGCCCGCGGTGATTCTGACGATTCAGAAGTCGCCAGGAGCGAACACGCTCGAATTGACCGATGAGCTCGACGGCTTGTTTGACCAGGTCGAGGCGGCGCTTCCGGCGGGGGTTGTTCTCAACCGCGACGTGATGCGGCAGTCGCACTTCATCGACCGCGCGGTGCACAACGTGACGAAGGTGCTGGGTGAGGCGGTGGTGATCGTGCTGGTCGTGCTGGTGCTGTTCCTGATGAACCTGCGGACGACGCTCATCACGCTGACGGCGATCCCGATCTCGCTTGCGGTCGGGCTGTTGATGATGGACGCGATGGACCTCGGGCTGAACGTGATGACGCTCGGGGGGTTGACGGTGGCGATCGGCGTCCTGGTCGATGACGCGATCATCGACGTCGAGAACGTGTTCCGACGTCTGAAGCAGAACCGAGGGCTTCCGGAGGATCGTCGGCGGGCGACGGTTGAGGTGATCTTCGACGCGAGCAACGAGATCCGCCCGGCGATGGTGTTCGCGACGGTGATCATCGTGATGGTGTTCGTCCCGCTGCTGTTCCTGCAGGGGCTGGAGGGGCGGTTTTTTCAGCCGCTCGCGTTGACGTACATGGTGTCGATCCTTGCGTCGCTCGTGGTGGCGCTGACCGTCGTCCCTGCGATGTGTCGGTTCCTGCTGAGGGGGCGGATCGAAGGAAGCGAGGAGGATCGGGACGGCTTCCTGGTGCGTTGGCTGAAGGGGGCGTACGAGCCGACGCTGCGGGCGGCGATTCGGTGGCGCGGTTGGGTGCTCGGCGTGGCGGGGCTGGTGACGGTCGCGTCGCTCGGGCTGGCGGGGACGTTCGGGACGTCGTTCCTGCCGTCGTTCAACGAGGGGACGTTTACGGTGTTTCTGCTGGCGCCGCCCGGCACGTCGATCGTCGAGAGCGATCGCCTGGCGACGGAGGTGGAGCGGCAGTTGGTGGAGATCGAGGGCGTCCGGGCGGTGTCCCGACGGACGGGGCGCGCGGAGCGGGATGAGCACGCGGAGCCGGTGAGCAATTCTGAGATCGAGGTATCGGTCGAGGCGGGGCATGACCGCGCGGAGGTCCGCGCGGCGATCGACGGGGTGCTGGGATCGATTCCCGGCATCACGACGATGATCGGGCAGCCGATCGAGCATCGGTTGAGCCACGTGCTTTCAGGCACGCCAGCGGCGATCGCGATCAACGTGTTCGGCGAAGACCTCTCGGAGCTGCGTCGGGTCGCCAAGGCGATCGAGGGCGAGTTGTCCGAACTGCCCGGGGCGCGGGACGTCAACGCGAACCGCGAAGTGCTGATCACGTCGCTGCCGATTCGGTATCGCCACGCGGAGCTTGCCGCTGTTGGGCTGACGCCGGCTGACGCGGCGGAGCAGGTGCGCGAAGCGGTGTACGGCGAGGTCGTGGACACGGTGAACCAGGGCGTGCGGCGGTACGACCTTGTGGTGCGGCTGGCGGCGGAGGAGCGGGCGTCGGTCGCTCAGGTCAGGGACCTTTTGCTCCGCGGACGGGGCGGGGCGACGGTGCGGCTGAGCGACGTGGCCGACATCGGCCCGGAGCGTTCGAGCAACCTGATCACGCGTGAGAACGCGCAGCGGAAGGCGGTCGTGTCGCTGAACGTCGCGGAGGGATCGAACCTCGGCGATCTGATCGCGGACGTGCGCGAGCGGGTGGATCCGATCGTTCGGCGGGCGGGGATGACGGTGGCGTACGGCGGGCAGTTCGAGGCGCAGCGTTCGGCGTCGCGGACGATCTCGGTCGCGGGGGTGGTCGTGGCGGTGGTGATGCTGCTGCTGCTCCAGATCTCGACGGGGTCGATCCGGGCGGCGCTGCTGGTGATGCTGAACATGCCGCTTGCGTTGATCGGCGGCATCGCGGCGATCTACCTGACGAACGGGCTCGCGGAGGGAGTTGGGCCGGTCGCGAACACGCTTGCGTTGATCGGGATTGGCGGTCCGTACGCGCCGCCCGTGATCTCGATCGCGAGCATGGTGGGTTTCATCACGCTGTTCGGGATCGCGGTGCGGAACGGGATCCTGCTCGTCAATCACTATGACCACCTCGTGCGTGAGGAGGGCGCGTCGGTCGGTGAGGCTGTCGTGCAGGGTTCGATGGAGCGGCTGGTCCCGATCCTGATGACGGCGGTCTCGGCCGCGCTTGGCCTTGCGCCGCTCGCGCTGGCGGCGGGCGAGCCGGGAAGTGAACTGCTCGCGCCGCTGGCGATCGTCACGCTGGGCGGGCTTCTGACGTCGACCTTTCTGAACCTCGTGGTCGTGCCCGCGGGGTATTCGCTGGTGTTCCGCCCGTCGGGCGGTGTTTCGAAACAGGAGCTTCGATCATGAAGACGTTTTCTCACTCGGTCGTTGTGCTTGGTATCGCGGCGGCGGTCAGCGTCGGCCTTGTGTTGAGCGGGTGCGGTGAGGCGGGCTCGACGACGGGCGCGGATCATGGCGATCACGACCATGCGCACGGCGCCGATGGGCATGACCACGATCACGATGATGGCGGGCAGGAGCACGTGAGTGGAGGCGGCGTCGACACGCACGGGCACGAAGAAACCCGCGAGGTCGGGACGGTCGAAATTGGCGGTTCGACGCTGCGTGTGGCGGTGGGCGGCGCGTTGATCGCGGGCGGCGAGGCCCAGGTGGACGTGACGGTCGGCGGGGGCGAGACGCCGACGGCGCTTCGGCTGTGGATCGGTGACCGGGCGGCGACGGGGACGATCAAGACCAAGGCGGACGGCGGGGGCGGTGGGTTCCACGCGCATGTCGAGGTCCCGTCGAACGTTGATGGCATGGCGGTGCTTTGGGTGGAGGTCGAGCAGGCCGACGGGGAGCGACTGGCGGAGAGCCTTCCGATCGGGGGCTGACTTCGGGAGAGCGGCTATCGGTTATCGCTCGCTGACGGGGCGGCGACCCTCGGGGTCTGACCCGAATTCGATGCTCTGGCGCCAAAATGTTCGCCGCCTATCTGTCGCCCGCCTGATTGTTTGGTACCATACCAATCATGGGCGAACTGTTACCCTCTCAGATTCCGGATTACTGCAGGCTCTGCGAGCTGACGCGGAAGATTCCGGAGATCAATCCTGACGAAGTGATGACGATGATCCTGCTGCGCTCGGCGGCGGACGAGCTGACCGCGCTCCTGCAGGTCAGCCTCGACCGCTTCGGGATCAGCGAGGGGCGGCTGCGGGTGCTCGGGCACCTGATCGATCGGGAGGGCCCGGCGACGCACTCGGACCTCGCGGCGGCGTCTCGCGTGACGAAGGGAACGGTCACGGGGCTGATCGATGGGCTCGAGCGGGACGGGCTTGTGAAGCGGTCGGCGTGCGAGCACGATCGGCGGGGGTCGCTGATCGAGATCACGGCGGAGGGGGAGAAGACGCTCAAGCGGATCCTGCCGGGGCATACGCGTCGGCTTTCGGAGCTGATGAGCAGTCTCTCGAAGAGTGAGCAGAAGACGCTGACGAAGCTGCTCCGGAAGCTCCGGGAGGGGTTGCACGCGGAGATCGAGAACGAGCGCGGGGGCAAGTCATGAGCGTGGGCCGTATCGCCACGGTGATGACGCTCGGCGTGTTTGCCGCGACGGTGGGTGGATGCGCGAGCGTTCAGGCGCCCGACGCGGACCTTGCCACGGGGCGGGTCGGGGCGCCGGCGCGGTTCAGCGAGTCGGTCTTCGAGGCGGGCGTCTCGGGTGACGATGTCGCTTCGGGTTGGCTGGCGACGTTTGAGGATCCCGTCCTGGACGCTCTCGTCCGCGAGGCGTGGGCGAACAACCCGGACTTGTACGTCACGGCGGCGCGGTTCGAGGAAGCGGCGGCGAGCCTTCGGGTCGCGGCGTCGCTGCTGTATCCGCAGGTGTTGGGGACGGGAGGAACGTCGTACACGAGCTATGACGGGTCGGACGAGGACGACGCCTACGCGGCGGGGCTCCGCGTCACCTGGGAGATGGACCTTTGGGGTCGGCTCCGCGCGAACCGGGAGGCTTCGCGGTCGGTCGCGGAATCGGCGGGGCTTGATTTCATCCAGGCGCGTCACTCGCTCGCGGCGGCAGTAGCGGAAGCCTACTTCGGCATCGCGGCGGCGAACGAGCAGCTTCGGATCGATCGTCTGTTGCTCGAGGCGGAGCAGTTCACGGCGGTGACGACGGGGCAGCGGGTGGACGCGGGGCTCGGGACGAGCCTTGACGCGGACCTTGCGGAATCGAACGTCAGGCTCGCCGAAGCGGCGGTGCAGGATGATCTCGCGGCGCTGCGGGAATCGCGGCGGGCGATGGAATTGCTGCTCGGGCGGTATCCGTCGGCGGAGCTCGAGCGGGCGCCGGCGGCGCTGCCGGCGCTGCCGGGGGGCGCGGTCGCGGTGGGGGTGCCGACGGAGTTATTGGAGCGGCGGCCGGACATCCGGGCGGCGGAGGCATTGGTCGACTCGGCGTACTACCGGGTGGAATCGGCGCGGGCTGCGCGGCTTCCGAGCCTGATCCTGAGCTCGAACCTGACGCAGATCTTCGACCCGGCGAGCTTCATCGCGACGGTGGCGGCGGACATCCTGGCGCCGTTGTTCCAGGGCGGTCGGCTTCAGGCGGCGCAGGAGGCCGCGACGGCGCGGCAGCGTCAGACGCTCGGTCGCTTCGCCTCGGTGGCGCTCCGCGCGTTTGAGGAAGTGGAAACGGCGCTGTCGAACGAGCGGTATCTGCGGCTTCGCGAGGAGAGCCTCGCGGCGGCGAGCGAGCGGCTCGTTCGCGCCGGCGATACGGCGATCAGCC
The DNA here is from genome assembly GCA_002706885.1 of Phycisphaerae bacterium. Taxonomy (GTDB): domain Bacteria; phylum Planctomycetota; class Phycisphaerae; order Phycisphaerales; family UBA1924. The sequence continues at coordinate 18,261 of PAKY01000019.1, read as the reverse complement.
GGTACGACCAGGGGCTGCTGACGATCCTGGACCTTCAGCAGGTTCGACGGTCGGACTATTCGACGCGGTCGCTGCTGCTGAGCGTGCGGTTCGAGCAGCTCAGGCAACGGCTCAATCTCTATCTCGCCCTGGGCGGGCCGGTGTTCGAGGCGGACGCGACGCCCGGGCCGGTGATCGATGACGAGATGCTGGATCGACGATTCGTGCAACCAGACGACGCCCCGATCAGCGGCGAGCTCCGCGTGGGTGTCGGTCAGATCTCGGAGACAATCAATGGTGGATGACACGGCGACGAACAACGACGCGGGGACGGCAACGGCTCCTCGCGAGACGCGCCTGAAGCACGTGCTGTGGAAGGGCGCCCTTGGGCTGGCGCTGGTGGGCGTTGTGCTGGCGGCGGCGATCCACTTCACGCGGGAAGACCACGCCCCCACCGCTCGCGAGGCGGCGGGGGCGGCGCACGCCGTGCCGGTGCGAGCGCAGCTCATCGAGCCGCAGGACGTGCCGCTGGTCGTGCAGTATCTCGCGCAGACGGAGCCTTCGGAGACGGTGCAGATTCGGGCTCGGGTGAGCGGGTTCCTGGTCGAACGCGGGTTCGAGGACGGGGATCATGTCGAGAAGGGGCAGACGCTGTTCCAGATCGACCGGATTCCGTTCGAGGTCGCGCTGCGGCGGGCCGAGGCCGGGCTGGCGGCTGCGGAAGCGCAGCTCGTTCGCGCCGAGCAGCAGGTCAGGCGGTTCAAGGACCTCGCGGAGCTTCAGCAGGCGGCGGCGAACGAACTCGAGCAGGCGCAGGAGGCGCAGCGGATTGCTGCGGCCTCGGTCGCGACGCAGCGGGCGACGATCGAGCAGGCGAAGCTCGACCTGGACTACACGACGGTTCGTTCGCCGATCTCGGGCGTGATCGGGGCGCGGCGGCAGGACGTGGGGAGCTACGTCGGGCCGGACGCGGACCCGCTTCTCGCGACGGTGCGGCGGATCGATCCGTTGTACGTCCGCTACAGCGTGAGCGAGCGGGATCTGCTGCGGTGGGACCGGCTGAAGGACGAGGGGCTGGTGTCGGCGGTTGACGTGACGGATCTGAACGTGGAGATCCTGCTGCCCGACGGGCGCGTGCTTCCTCAGCCGGGGCACATCGACTACGTGGACGTTGCGGTGGATCCGAATACGGGGACCGCGCTGGTTCGGGCGAGCGTGCCGAACGCGGAGGGAACGCTGCGTCCCGGGCAGTTCGTGCACGCCCGGGTGAGCGGTGTGTCGCGGCTTGGGGCGTTGGTCGTGCCGCAGCCGGCGGTGCTTCAGACGCCGAACGGCGCGGCGGTCTACATCATCGACGACGAGGGGACGGCACAGCTTCGACCCGTGACGCTCGGCGACTGGGCGGGGCAGGACTGGGTCGTGCAATCGGGGCTGTCGGCGGGCGAGCGGGTCATCGTTGATCACCTGATGCAGGTCCGGCCCGGGGCGACGGTGGAGGCGACGACGGTCGCGGGGGATTCTCCCGTGGCGACGAGCGCGAACTGAGGGACGAGAGGAGCATCGATGTTTTCCCGCTTCTTCATCGAGCGTCCGGTGTTCGCGAGCGTGCTGTCGCTGCTGATCCTGATCGCGGGGAGCGTGGCGATCTTCGTGCTGCCGATCGCTCGGTACCCGGAGATCACGCCGCCGACGATCCAGGTGACGGCGACGTACCCGGGCGCGGACGCGACGACGGCGGCGACGGCGGTCGCTGCGCCGATCGAACAGCAGCTCTCGGGCGTGGAGGACCTGATCTACTTCAGTTCGACGAGCGCGAACAACGGGTCGGTGACGATCACGGCGACGTTCGAGATCGGGACGGACCAGGATCTCGCGGCTGTGGACGTGCAGAACCGGCTGAGCGTGGCGGAGCCGCAGCTTCCGTCGGAGGTGGTGCGGAACGGCATCACCGTTACCAAGGCATCATCGAACATCCTTGCCGTAACGACGCTGCAGGCGGAGGAGGGGTCGGGGTACGACGACATCTATCTGAGCAACTACGCGACGATCAATCTGCTCGATCGGATCAAGCGTGTCGAGGGCGTGGGTGACGCGCAGGTGTTCGGCGCGAAGGACTACGCGATGCGGATCTGGCTCGATCCGGACAAGCTCGCGGTGAAGAACCTCACGGTGAGCGACGCGGTCGCGGCGATCCGGGAGCAGAACGCGAACTTCCCGGCGGGCACGATCGGGCAGCGGCCGACCGAGGGGATAGTCGAGATCACGGCCCCCGTGCTGACGCGTGGGCGGCTGAGCGAGGCGGCGGACTACGAGGACATCATCCTCGTCGCGCGGGAGGACGGGACGATCGTGCGGCTGAAGGACGTCGCGCGGATCGAGCTGGGGAGCCGGAGTTACGAGCTGTTCGGGCGGGCGAACGGGCGATCGACGACGCTGCTGCTCGTGTACCTCCAGACCGGGGCGAACGCCCTTGAGACGATGGAGAACATCCGCGCCGAGCTCGACGACGCATCGGCGAGCTTCCCGCAGGGCGTTCGGTACACGATCCCGTACGACACGACGGACTTCATCAGCGCCTCGATGGACGAGGTGGTGCACACGCTTCTCGAGGCGGTGGTGCTCGTGCTGCTCGTCGTGTTCCTCTTCCTCCAGAACTGGCGGGCGACGCTGATCCCGCTGCTTGCGGTGCCGGTCGCGATCGTGGGGACGTTCGCGGGGATGCTGGCGCTCGGGTTCAGCATCAACACGCTCACGCTGTTCGGGCTTGTCCTCGCGATCGGCATCGTGGTGGACGACGCGATCGTGGTGGTTGAGAACGTCGAGCGGATCATGGAGGAAGAGGGTCTCAGTCCGCGACAGGCGACGATCAAGGCGATGCAGCAGGTGAGCGGCGCGCTGATCGCGATCGTGCTGGTGCTTTCCGCGGTGTTTGTGCCGGTGACGTTCCTCAGCGGGCTGACCGGTCAGCTCTACAAGCAGTTCGCTGTGACGATCGCGGTGTCGGTGGCGATCAGTGGCCTGGTGGCGCTGACGCTCTCGCCCGCGTTGTGCGCGATGCTGCTCAAGCCGAGCCACGGCGGGCCGCGGTTCTTCTTCTTCCGGTGGTTCAACAAGCTGTTTGACGGCGTGACGCGGGGTTACGTCAAGGGCGTGGACGCCGCGGCGCGGTATCTGGTGGTCACGCTCGCGCTGTTCGCGGTGCTCGGTTTCACGCTCTGGCGCGTGCAGGACCGCGTGCCGAGCGGGTTCCTCCCGGACGAGGACCAGGGCTACATCATCGCGGCGGTCGTCATGCCCGACGGCGCCTCGCTCGACCGAACCGACGTCCTCGCGCGGCGGGCCGAGTCGTTCCTTCTCGACCATCCGGCGGTCGCGAACGTGACGCTTCTCGGCGGGCTTGACATCATCGCGGGCCGCGTCAACGCGACGAACTCGGCGACGATGTTCGTGACGCTCAAGCCGTTCGAGGAGCGCCACGACCCGGCGTTGAGCGGGCAGGCGCTCGTTGGAGAAGTGCTGCGCGAGTTCGGCGGGGCGCCAGAGGGGATGGTCGTAGCGTTCAACCCGCCGTCGATCCAGGGCCTCGGCATCACCGCGGGCTTCGAGATGCAGCTCCAGCAGCGCGGCGGCGGGACGGTCGAGGAACTCGCGAGCGCGAACGATGCGCTGGTCGGGGCGGCGAGAGCGGACCCGGCGCTCACGGGGCTTCGCAGCGCGATGCGCGTCACCGTCCCCCAGCTTTTCGTCGAGCTCAATCGCGAGAAGACGAAGATGATGGGCGTGCAGATCGGGCAGGTGTTCGAAACGCTCCAGGCCTACTTCGGCGCGCTCTACGTCAACGACTTCTCCAAGTTCGGACGCGTCTGGCGCGTTCAGGCGCAGGCCGAACCCACGTTCCGCGATGATCCGGGGGACATCGATCGCGTGTTCGTCCGAAACGACGACGGGAACATGGTCCCCCTGTCCGGCGTTGTCGACGCGAGCTTCCGGGCTGGCCCGAACATCGTGACGCGGTTCAATGGCTTCCCCTCCGTGCAGATCAACGGCGCTCCGGCCGAGGGCATCAGCGGCGGCCAGGCGATCGATCGGATCGCGTCGCTCGCGGATGAGGCGCTGCCCGCGGGGTACGGGTTCGAGTGGAGCGGCGAGACGTACCAGGCGCTCAAGGCGGGCAACCAGGCGCCGATCGTGCTCGGCTTCGGTCTCGTCGTGGTGTTCCTCGTCCTCGCGGCGCAGTACGAGCGTTGGTCGCTGCCGATCGTCGTTCTCCTCGCGGTGCCGATCGCGGTGCTCGGCGCGTATCTGGCGGTGGCGTTCCGGGGGCTCGCGCAGGACATCTACTTCCAGATCGGTCTGCTCACCCTCGTGGGCCTGTCGGCCAAGAACGCGATCCTGATCGTCGAGTTCTGCGTGGACGAGATCCGGGGCGGCGCCGGCCCGCTCGACGCCGCGCTCAAGGCGGCGCGTCTGCGGTTCCGGCCGATCGTCATGACGTCGATGGCGTTCATCCTCGGCGTCGTCCCGCTCGCGATCAGTTCGGGCGCCGGGTCGGCTGCTCGTCACAGCATCGGCACGGGCGTGATCGGCGGCATGCTGGCATCGACGTTCATCGCGGTGTTCTTCGTTCCCGCGTTCTTCGTGCTCGTCCAGAGGTTCTCCAAGCAGCGGCCGGCCGCTGCGGCGTCAGAGGAAGCGGCGCCGGCGGACGCGAGGCTGGCGGTCGAGGGCTGAGGCGGCGGCGAGGGAACGGCTGTTCGGTCTTACCGTCGTATCATCCGGTCCATGGAACCTAACCTCGATATCGGTGTCGTCGGCCTCGGCGTGATGGGCAGGAGCCTCGCGCTCAACATGCTCGACCACGGGTTCGAGGTCGGCGGCTCGGACCTCTCTGCCGATCTCGTTCGCCTTTACAGCGACGGCGGGGGCGAACGCGCTCGAGGTTTCGCGACGACCGAGGAAATGGTCACCGCTCTGAAGCGGCCGCGGCGGGTGCTCATCATGGTGCCTGCGGGTCGACCCGTCGACGCGGTGCTGAGCGACCTGTCGGGCTATCTCCAAGCGGGCGACATCGTCATTGACGGTGGCAACAGCAACTACCACGACACGCAGAGGCGGATCGTCGAGGCGTCGGAACGAGGCGTGCTGTTCGTCGGCGCGGGCGTGTCGGGCGGCGAGGACGGGGCGCGTCACGGGCCGAGCATCATGCCGGGCGGATCGGAGGCGGCGTGGCCGCACGTCGCGCCGGCGCTGCAGGCGATCGCGGCGAAGGGCCCCGACGGCGACCCGTGCTGCGACTGGCTCGGCGGCGGCGGGTGCGGGCACGCGGTAAAGACGGTCCACAACGGGATCGAGTACGCGTTCATGCAGGCGATCTCGGAGTCGTACGCCCTGCTCAAGGCGGGGAGCGGGATGGATGGCGGGGCGCTCGCGAAGACGTTCGAATCTTGGAACGCGGGGGCGATGCGCAGCTATCTGCTTGAGATCACGGCGGCGATCTTCGGCGTCGCGGGCACGAGCGGGCCTTTGGTTGACGAGGTGCTCGACGAGGCGCAGCAGAAGGGCACGGGGAAGTGGACGGCGGAGATGTCGCTGGACCTCGGCGTGCCGTGCCCGACGCTGGCGGAAGCGGTCTTCGCGCGAGGGGTGTCATCGCGGCGCGAGCTGCGCGGATCGATCGCGGAACGTCACGCCTCGGGCGGCGTCGGCGTCGACACTCCGGTCGCCGAGCCGGAGGACGTTCGTCAGGCGCTGTTCGCGACGGTCGTCCTGGCGTTCGCGCAAGGCCTCGACCTCATCGGTTCCGCGAGCGAGGCGCACGGGTGGAACGTGAAGCTTGAACGCGTCGCGAAGCTCTGGCGGGCGGGGTGCATCATCCGGATCGCGTTCCTGGATCGGATCAGCGAGGCGATGCTTAGCGCTGGCTCGAAGCACCTGCTGCTCGATCCGTGGTTCGCCGAGCACGTTGCGGCCGCGGCGCCCGGGCTTCGGCGAACGGTGGCGGCGTCGGCGATGCACGGCGTCGGGTGCCCCGTGATGGCCTCGGCCCTCGCGTATTACGACACGATCCGGGCGACACGCCTCCCCCACAACCTGCTTCAGGCGCAGCGCGACGCGTTCGGCGCTCACACCTATCGGCGGCTGGATGGGTCGGGCGTGTTCCACACCGACTGGCTCGGCGACGGGGCCACGACCACGATCGGCTGACGGTTCGTCAGGCGCCTTCGAACGCGTTGACCTTCTCGAGGCGTCGGTGGTGACGGGGCTCGTCGCTGAAGCTCGCGGTCAGGAACGCGTCCATGACGGCGCGGGCGAGCGACGTCCCGATGATGCGGGCGCCGACGCAGAGGACGTTGAGATCGTCGTGATCGACGCCCTGGCCCGCGCTGTAGGTGTCGTGGCAGACCGACGCGCGGACGCCCTTGAACTTGCAGGCCGCGACCGCCGCGCCGACGCCGCTGCCGCAGACGAGGATGCCGCGGGCGGCCTCGCCCGACTGGACGGCGCGAGCGACCAGCTCGGCGAAGTCGGGGTAGTCGTCCTTCGGATCGGCGAGATCGGCGCCGAGACGGACGGGCGTCCAGCCGTTTTCCCGCGCCGCGGTCTCGGCCGTTTCGAGGAGCGGCCAGCCCGCATGATCCGCCGCGATCGCCACCACCTTCATGAACTCGCTCCCGTGCAAGGCCTTGTGTCCGCGTTCATACCGATCGATTCCGAGCATAGCCTTCCCGTCCGGATTCGAGGCATCGTCGGCCGAACCGACGGGAGGCGATCTTGGAAGCGACCACACGGTTCTCGCTCGTTCTGTTCGGCGCCACGGGCGACCTCGCCCACCGCAAGCTGTTCCCATCGCTCTTCCGCCTTTGGAAATCCGAGCTCATCGACGACTTCCTGATCCTCGCGACCGGGCGGAGTCAGGAAGATCGCGATGCTTTCCTGACGCATCTCCGCGAGCACGTCGAGGAGGCGGGCGACGAGCCGGAGGCGTGGTCGAAGTTCGAGTCGTTCATCGCGTACTTCCGGCTCGACGTCAAGAGTGACGAGGCGTTCCGCGGCATGACTCGTGAGCTCGATCGCCTCGAGTCCGATCGCGGCATGAGCGGGAATCGCCTGTTCTACCTCTCCGTCTCGCCGAGCCTCTTCGGCGCCGTGACGGAGAACCTTGCGGCATCGGGGATGCTGAAGCGCCGGGCGAATGACGACGACAACGGCTGGTCACGCGTGGTGGTCGAGAAGCCGTTCGGGCATGATCTCGAGAGCGCGAAGGAGCTCGATCGCCATCTGTCGCGGTTCGTCGACGAGAGTCAGGTCTACCGCATCGACCACTACCTCGGGAAGGAGACGGTGCAGAACATCGTCGCGTTCCGGTTCGCGACCGGGATGATCGAGCCGCTCTGGAACAGCCATCACATCGCGAGCGTGCAGATCACGGTGTCCGAGACGCTCGGTGTCGGGGAGCGGGCGGGGTACTACGACTCCGCGGGCGCGCTGCGCGACATGATGCAGAACCACATGATGCAGCTCCTCGCGATGACGGCGATGGAGCCGCCTCTCAGCCTTGCGCCGAACGACATCCGCAACGAGAAGGTGCGGGTCCTCCGATCGATCCGTATTCCAACGACGCCCGAGGAGGTTGCGGCGACGACGGTGCAGGGGCAGTACGGCCCGGGCGTGATCGACGGGAAGAATGTCCCGGGGTATCGCGACGAATCCGATGTCGCGGCCGATTCGACGACGCCGACGTATATCGCGCACCGGCTTCATCTCAACTCCTGGCGATGGACGGGTGTGCCGTTCTACCTTCGCCACGGGAAGAGGCTGCCGGCGCGGATGTCGGAGATCCGCGTTCGGTTCCGGATCCCGCCGCTGCATCTCTTCCGGGCGTCGGCGTGCGACCCGTCGTGCCCGAACGTCCTGCGGATCCGGATCCAGCCGGACGAGGGAATCCGTCTGAGCGTCGGCGCCAAGCGGCCCGGGCCCGGCGTGAATCTCGAGAGCGTCGATCTTCAGTTCACCTACGCCGACGCGTTTGGAACGGACCTGCCGGAGGCGTACGAGCGATTGCTGCTCGACGCGATGCAGGGCGATCCGACACTGTTCATCCGCCAGGACGAGGTCGAGGCATCCTGGGCTTGGGCGGACGCGGTGCTGAACGGGCTGGAATCCCTACCCAAGCCGCAGTTCCCGAACTATGCGGCGGGATCCACCGGCCCCGAGGACGCGGGGCGGATCTTCCTGCCGCTGCAGGGGCCGCGATCGAACGAGCCGTGCGATGGATGGGGATCGTTCAACGGCGGGGCGGGGAGTGATCGCGAATGAGCACTGATGGATCGGGGTCGAGGGCGCCCGCGGTGCGTGTGGTCCGAGACGCGGACGCCGCCGGTCACATGGCGGCGTGTCTGCTCGTCGACGCTGCCAGGGCGGCCGTCGCGGAACGCGGGCGGTTCACGCTGGCGATCCCTGGCGGATCGAGCCCGAAGGCCGTGTTCCGATCGCTCGCGGAACCCGAGCGGCGTGATGATTTCCCGTGGTCGGCGACCGACATTTTCTGGGTCGATGAGCGGGCCGTCGCGGCGGACCACGCGGACTCGAACTCTGGCGCGTTCTTGCGGGACGCGCTGCCGCTGCTGCCGATCGATCCGGAGCGACTGCATCGGATGCAAGGCGAGTTCGGCCCGGACCGCGGAGCGGCCGCGTACGCCGAGACGCTCGCGAACGTCTTGAACGCTGACGGAGAGGACGCCGTTCTTGACGCCGTGCTGCTCGGGATCGGCGAGGATGGTCACGTCGCGTCGCTGTTCCCGGGCGCCGACGCGCTGGAAGCGAGCGGCGCCGTGATCGGTGTGACCGACTCGCCCAAGCCTCCGCCGGAGCGGATCACGCTGACGCTCGGTGTACTGCGGCGAGCGCGTCTGATGATCGTTCTCGCCATCGGCTCGGGGAAGGCCGACGCGGTCGCGCGAGCGATGCGCGGCGAACCGCTGCCTGCGCGGTTGGTCTCGGAGGGCGTGAACGCGGTCTGGATCGTTGACGAAGGCGGCGCGTCGCTCGCGGAGATCGATCGCGAGCCGGCCTGAGTTCAGGCGACGCGGTCGCGGTTTCGCAGACCCGGTACGGCGGCGTCGGTCGAGATCAGGCGAACGCCGTTGATGTCCCCCGCGGGAAACGGGCCGAGGGACGGCGCGACGATGTTCACGCACGCGTCGACGGCGCTGATCAACAGGTCGGCCCGGTCCTGGTCGAGCCAGAAGGTGTCCATCGCCCGGTCGTGCCCGACGACGCCGTTCGCGGCGAGGGCGAGCAACCAGTCGCGGACGTACGGCTCGCCGATGCCGACGGCGTCCGCGATCTCCCGGCTGGTGGACGGACGGAAGCCGGCGATCGCGTCGAGCAGGCCGTTTCGGCGGCCGACGGAGACGAGTTGCAGCAAGCTGGCATGGTTGACCATTTCGAGCATGCGACCCGCGAAGGCGGTGGTCGGGTCGGATGGCGGGACGTCGTTCGACGGCATCGGCGGGGTCCTTCGGGTTGAGGCGGTGGGCGCCTGCGAGCCGGAACGCGGGGTTCGGGCGGCGCGGGCGGCGTCCGGCGCCGGATCGACCACGGAGTCGATCGGAGCCGTTGGTGGAGTTGAAGCGCGGTGGCGGCGTCGCGGCTGCCATCACTTGCGAGATATTTTGCGCTGGTGGGATGGGCGTGGCGGACGGGTCAGAACGTGGACCAGGTTCGCTGACACGCGACAGTGCTCCCGCGACGCCAGCGATTGCCTGTGCCTGAAGTCGCGTTTCCGAGGCGGGCCGAGATGCTCGGGAGCGGTGTCCTCGATTTTCACGAAGCTCACGAAGTCCATCAGGGCGTGTACCGGTCACCGCGGGCTGACTCGTGCCGCAACCCGGCTCCGGCTCGACCTATGTGCGAATCGGCCTAACGCATTGAGGTGATTGTGCTTGTAGCCGCCAACGCCGCACTGTAGGGTGTCGCTCAACTCTTGTTTCCGAGGTCCGCCGCAGACTAACCTGCGGTCGGGTCTTTGGCCCACGCGGAAAGAACGGCGATGTTCAATCGGATCTACATGCGCTTCAGTCGGTCGGTCATGGGCGTCGCTGGATCTTCGCAGCTCTGCGCCCTCGCCGTGGGCCTCTCGGTCTCCTCAACGATGGCGGACACGCTGATCGTCTCGAAGGGTGGCGGAGCCGGAACGTTCCCGACGATTCAGTCCGCCATCGACGCGATTCCCGGCGTTCCGAGCGATGTCATCATCGTCGAACCGGGCGACTACAACGAATCACTCGACTTCGGCGGCAAGTCGTTCACGCTCAGGGCCAGCAACCCGGCCGCCGAGTTTGGCGCGAAGCGCACAACCCTCCGATCGGCTTCGCTCGGCCAGATGGTCTTCGTCCCCCTCGGCGCCGGCTCCATCACATCGATCATCGGCTTCTTCTTCGAGGACCATCTCAGCGTGGTCGACCAGCGCGGCTCCATCGTCGTGCAGGACGCGATCATGACCCTCGACCGCTGCACGTTCACCAACAACACCAGCCGTGGCGTCCAAGGGGCGACGGTCCGTGGCTACCGTGCTAACCTCACCGTTAAGGACTGCGTCTTCGAGGGAAACGAAGGTGACAGCACCGGCGCCGTCAGCAATTTCGGCTCAACTTCGAGCACGGGTGTGATGCCGTCGCTGACCGTCGTCAACAGCCGATTCTCCTTGAATCGAGCCACCGGCGAAACCTTCACGGCCGACGCGGGCGCGATCAGTTCAACCGTCCCCACGACGATCGCCCACTCTTCTTTCGACCGAAACTTCAGCGCCGACTCATCGGGCGCCGTTTCCATCTTCTTCGCGACCGCGACCCTCTTCGGCAACGTCTTCACGGGCAACGTGTGCGATACCGACGCGTCCTACCTGCTTGTGCTCGGCGGCGACGTGGACCTGATCAACTGCACCGCTGCCTACAGCTTCTTCGGCGAATTCGAACCCGATGGCGCCGAGGCGGGCTTGGTCTACCGCGACAGCGGAACCGCAACGGGCCTGCGGATCAAGAACTCGATCCTCTGGCGTAACCGCGCGATCGGCTCGGTCCGCCCCGAGGTCATTTCCGATGCAGCCTCACCATCGCGCGTCGAGGTCGTCAGCTCGCTGATCGACGGCGGCGCGCCGGCGAACACCCGGGTGGTCGGTCGCGCCGTTCTCGACGCAGACCCGCTCTTCGAGCTCGACGGCTTCCTTCCGCCGACCGACCTCGACGAACTCCGGCCCGGCCCGGGCTCGCCCGCAATCGACGCGGGCGACGACTTCCTCCTCCCCCGCGCGTTCGAGGTTGGTCTGGAGGGTTTCGGGATTGTCCAGACTGACATCCGCGGGCTCGACCGCGTGGCCGACGATCGCTTCGTCGGCGGCTCGCCCGACCTCTACATGTACCGCCCCGAACTCGCGCGGGGGGCGTTCGCCGACCCGAATCGGGGCCCTCAGATCTTCGACGTCGGCGCGGGTTCCTCGCTTTCCACGTTCCTCGCGATTCCCCGCGCCGCCTACCCACGTCGGCTCGTTCTCGACACGCTCATCGATCACCCCGAAGTCACCCAGCTCACCGCGAGCCTCGCGACCGAAGACCTCAACTTTCCTCGCTTCGCTTTCAACAGACCCGCCTGTGGCGGCGCGGCGTCGGTCGCGATGACCGCGTACGACGGCAGCTCCGGCGGGTTCCCCTGCGGGCTCAACCAATTCCTGGGCTTCCCCTATTCGCCGCTCGACTCGTTCCGCTTCGACTTCACCGTCGCTCGCACCCTGGAACTCGACGTCGCCGATTTCGTTGTGGGTCAGAGCGGCAACCTCGACAACTGGACCGTCACGCTGACCGACTCCGCGGTCGACCTCGGCGCCTACGAGCAGCCCGGCTCGCCGAGCATCCTCCCGATCGGCCCCCCCACCACGAGCGACACCCGCCAACGCTTCCGCGCCGTCTTCGACCGCCCCGTCTTCCGCCGCGACAACTTCGGCTTTCCCGCGACCTTCGACCTCGAACGCTTGCCCCCGGCCGGAGCGGGGGCCGGTCCCGTCACGCCGATCGGACGAAAGACCGTTGACATCACGGCGACGGCAGGCCTTCGGCTCCCGGGTGACAGCCGCTTTCCGCGAACGGCGCCGAACCCTGCGTTCGATCTCCGCAGCGACTTCACACTCGAAGCCTGGATCCGCCCCGACACCGTCGTTGGCGGCACGCAGCACATCATCTCCACACGAACGAAGAACGAGAACGTCGGCGCCAGGCTCGGCGTGAGCGATGGCGGTCGCCTCATCTTTACGAAGTTTGGGATCGTCAACGTGACCACCATCGGCGCGTACATCAACGCGGAAACATGGACCCACGTCGCCGCCCGACTCAGCGGCGCGAACAGCGTCACGTTCTTCGTCAACGGGCGGCCCGTTGAGACCCTCAGCGCGAGCGGCGCCGACCTCATCGGCTCCGGCCTCGGTGTCTTTATCGGCGGCGACTTCTTCTCCGACCCCTTCAAGGGCGACATAGACGAGGTCCGCGTATGGGACGAGCCCTGCCCTGACCATGCGATTTTCGCCAACGCCCATCGCCGCCTGTCAGGGCTCGAAGAGGGCCTCATCGGATACTGGAGGCTTGACGGGGCTGAGGACCTCGGCACAGGCGATCCGGGTGTCAACGACGTTCGCGATCACTCGCTCACCGGCGCGCACGCCGACATCGCCGACGCGACGTTCGTCGAGGGCAGACCGCTGCAGGAGGGCATGACGTTCTACCGCGATCTGTCGAGCCGAGTCACGATTCCACATCGTCAGGACTACGACGTTCCGGCGAGCTTTACCGTCGAGGCATGGGTCCGCGCAACCGACGTCGTCACCGGAACACGCTCGCGCATCGTGGCGTCTATCGGGCCAGGGGGCTTCGGCTTCGGCCGCAGCGAGACGGGCACGGTGATGTTCACCACGTTCGGCGTCCGCGACTATTTCTTCGCCGCCAACCCGTTCGTCCAGAATCAGTGGGTTCATCTCGCGGTGGTTCTGGATGAGGCATTCGACGCCTCCCTCTACGTCAACGGCGGCTTCGTCCAGAAGATCAACCACAGCAGCGGCGCGCTGCCGTTCACTTCCGACTTGTTCATCGGGCGTTCGCAGGGCGAGCCTTGGCAGGGCGATATCGCCGAGGTCCGTTACTGGAACGTCGCCCGCTCCGCGGCAGAGATCTCCGCCAGCTATGACGCGCCGGTCCCAAACGTCTCGACAGGTCTGATCGGCTATTGGCCACTGGATGGGTTCGAGGATCTCGGCGCCGGCGCGCCGGGCAAGAACGACCTCGTCGACCTGTCCCCTCTCTCCAACCACGGCGACGCGCAGAACGTCCACGAAGGGTTTACGGACGAGTTCTTCGTCACCACGCAAGTCGGTTACGGCGCGGAAGCCGCTCCCTTCGCGATCCGCTGGAACGACGCCTCACCGGGCATCGCGGCAACGCTCGGGGTGACGCTGTTCATCGACAGCGGGCACGTGACGTTTGTGCCTCAAGGGTGCGCCGCAGACATCGCGGGATCAGCCGGAGGGGCCGCGCTATCCGCGACCCCTGATGGCGCAACCGATGCGTTCGACCTGCTCTTCTTCCTGTCGGAACTCGCCGGAGAAGCCCCCCGAACGGACATCAGCCCTGAAGACCCCGACGGCCTGTTCGACCAGAACGACGCGCTCGCGTTCCTAGCGGTTCTGCTCACAGGGTGCCCGTAATTCGCCCGCGGTCTTTGCACGTCGCCGCGAGCGGAAGCCGAGCTCTGCGCGGAGTCGCGGAGCAGTTCTACCTGCGGTGACACCAGGTACGATCAACTTCGCGACACCGCCGATCCTCGCAACAGCTTGACGATTCAGGACTTACGGACACCGAGGCTTTAGAACGGAGAGGGGGGGACTGTGTCGGCTGGGCACGGCCCACGAGCCGCAAATGGGATCAGTGTGCGTAATTGTCTGTCTATAAGCATCTTGCGTCGATCGATCCCAAGTCATCCGATGCGATTCGAACCGCTTCAGATTGACGTATCAAGGCCAGTTCTAGGCCCACTGCCATTGCGGAACTCACGCTGCTCATTCCGAGGCAAACAGGACGCGAATTACTTTGATGAGTCTCCCATCATGGCGCGGCCAGGTCTTAGCTCTGGAAGTGCATGGCGTCAGATCATCAATGACGTGATAGGTGCCTCTGATTAGCATCACTCAGTGAAATCAGTGGGCGTGTATCGCGAGCCCGATCGATCCCCCGGCATCATCAGCCGTGTCGTACTCATCGATGTGACACCAGCCTCGTTCGAGGAGCACCGGCACGCAGGGATCGATCACGCGATACATAGCTTGAAGCCCGTCGCGCCGCTTGCCAACCACGCCGACCTCGGCCAGGCGTTGTAGTTGATTCGAGACGGCCTGGATGGTCATCCCGGTTTCTTCTGCAAGGTCGCCCACGCTGAGCTCCTCAACCCGAATCAGGGCGTGGATCCGCAAGAACGCTGGGCGGCACTATCTCGACAGTCACATGGTCGATTCCGAAGCGGTCTTGGAGTTGGGCCCGCACCTGAGAACACACGATGTGTGCGTCAATGATGCTGGCGTCGTCCGCCATCGAGATACGAACCTCAGCGGCGACGGAGCCCTCGTCGATCGGCCAGACATGAAGATGGGCGACCGCATCGACGCCGTCGACACCTGCGATGACTTGCCAGATCTCATCAATCGATAACCCTTCCGGGACGCTCTGCATGAGGATCCGTATGCACCGCTTCATGGGCTTCCATGAGATCCAGACGATGTATACCGAGATACCAACCGTCGCGACAATGTCGGTCCAATACCAGTCGAAAAGGATGATGAGCGTGCCAGTGACGATCACGGCAACCGAGGCGAGCGCGTCAGCGAGGTTGTGCAGAAACGCCGCCTTGAGGTTTACGCTGTCCTTGGACATCGAGTAGGTAAGCACGGCGGTCGCCGCATCCACGACCAAAGCGATCCCTGCCACGATCACCACCATCCAGCCGTCGATGTCTGGACGATCAAAGGTCCGAGTGATCGCTTCGATAAGTAGGTAGCCCGCGATCACCATGATGGAGGTCAGGTTGATGAGACCACCGACCACTTCAGCGCGGCCGTAGCCGAAGGTTCGCCGCTCGTCGGCAGGTCGCTTGGAGATGCGGCGTGCGACCAAGGCGAGGAGGAGTCCTGCGGCGTCGCTGAAGTTGTGCAACGCGTCAGCGATCAACGCAAGGCTGCCGGAAAGCAGACCGCCGACTACCTGGGCAACGGTCAGCAGCATGTTGATCGCGACCGCCCATGCGAGGCGGCGGGTGCCTGTGTCGGCCGAATGGTGATGGTGCCCGCCCATGCGTACCTCTTTAGTTGATATTGATCGACCCGGACTCGCGGGTTCCGTTGGCGGTCTCGATTTCGATCCATAGGGAAGTCGGGAGCGACACATTGGCTGGGGCCTCGGCGTCGGCGTGGTAGTCGCCGCTGCTGCCCATCGCCTTGCTCTTCAATGCCCCGGTGCCCGCCTCGTCGCCGATCCAGACGCGGATCGCGGCAGGCTCGGGGCCGTCGGTGCGCTCGATGTCGAGGTGAACGGTTGCGGACGGCTCGATCTCGCCCCCCATGGAAACGCGGTATGTGGTGCCGGCGATGGTTACCGAGCCGAGGTCGCGCTCAGCGCCGTGATCGCCGTGGTCATCATCGCCGTGATCGTGATCCTCATGTCCTTCAGCATCGTGGTCATGATCTTCATGACCCTCGGCATCGTGGTCATGGCCGTCATGATCGCTATGTTCGGACTGGCCAGCGGCGTTGGACGAGCCGGACTCGTTTCCGCACCCGGACAGCGTCAGCGATGCGGCGGCGAGCGAGACGAGGAACAGCTTGGTCAGATCGGTCATGTCAGTTCTCCTTGGTGTTGACCGTGGCTTTTGCCGGGCGGAGTGCACCGGCGATCCGTGTCATGAATGACCGCGACGAACGTTGCCGCGGTTCGAGCTTGTGTCCGAACACCAGCGAGTAGCCAGCGGGGACAACGATGAGGTTCAGGAATGTGGAGGTCAGCAGACCGCCGAGTGTGACGATCGCGAGCGGGGCGAGCAGCTCGCTGCCGGGCTCGCCGGCCGCGAGGGCCAGAGGGACGAGGCCGAGAGCGGCCGAGATCGCGGTCATGAGGATCGGCACAAGCCGCTCCATCGACCCTTGGACGATCGCCTCGCCCATCGGCACCCCTTCGGCCTCCATGAGATGGTTGTAGTGGTTGATCAGCAGGATGCCGTTGCGGACGGCGATGCCAAAGAGCGTGATGAACCCGACCAAACTCGCGATGGAGATCACCGGCGGGATGTAGGGGCCGCCGATGCCGACGAGGGCCAGTGTGTTGGCGATCGGCCCGCCGCCCTCGGTGAGGTAGATCGCGGCGATGCCGCCGATGAGCGCGAGCGGCATGTTGAGCATGACGAGAACCGCCGCACGCATCGAGCCGGTCGAAATCTGGAGTAGCATGAGCATGATGAGCGCGACGGCCACGCCCGCGACAAGGATCGTGCGCGACGCGGACTGCTGGGCCTCGAACTGCCCGCCGTAGGACACGGTCATGCCAGCGCTCTGCACGATCGGATCGACACGTTCCTGAACCTGTGCGACCAAGTCGCCGAGGTTGGATCCCTCGGCGACGTTGAGTGACACAACGGCCTTCCGCTGCGCGTTCTCGCGTGTAATGAGATTGCTGGAACGCTCGGGGCCGATATCGGCAACATCGCTGAGCCGGACGGTTGCGCCGCCGCGGCCTCGGAGCAGCAGGTCACGCACCTGTGCGATCGACTCCCGCTCCTCGGGCGCAAGCCGGACGACGAGGTCGTACTGGCGCACGCCCTGGTTCACCGTGTCGACAACCTCGCCGTAGATGGCTTCACGGACCTGCTCGGCAGCATCGGCGGGACTGAGCCCAGCGGCCGCGAGTTCGGCGTGGCGGTAGCGGATCGGGAGCGAGGTGATCATGACCTCGCGGTTGGCGTTCACATCGCGCGCACCGGGGAGGCTCTGTAGTTCGCCTTCGATCTCTTTGGCCACGCGACGCAGCTCGGTGAGGTTCTCACCGAAGACGTTGATCGCGATCGCCGCGGGCGTGCCGGACAGGACATGGCTGAGCCGGTGTTCGATGGGCTGGCCGACCATAGTGGTGATGCCCGGGACCGATCCGAGGATGCGGTCGATGTCCTCGCGGACCTCGAAGCGGTCGCTGCCAGCATCGACGGTGACCTCGATCTCCGAGTTGCTGACCGGCTCGGCGTGCTCGTCACGCTCGGCCCGGCCCGTGCGGCGCGAGACCGACCGCACACCCTCGATCTCGACGAGCTGCTTCTCGACCTCGGTGGCGAGACGATCGCTCTCGACGATCGACGTGCCGGGAGGGGCGAGCAGGAAGACGGTGAACGTCCCCTCATTGAACGAGGGAAGGAACGAACTACCGAACGTACTCGCGAGCAGCAACGCCGCGGCTGTCACGAGTCCAGCGGCCCCAAGCACCCACAAACGCAGCCGAATGGCGGCGCGGAGTGCGGGCTCATACGCCCGCTTGAGCAGTCGCACAAGGAAACCATCCTGCTCGCCATGCTTGCCACCGAGGCGGCCCTTGAGCAGGAACCGGCACATCGCCGGGACGACCGTGAGCGCCACCGCTAGCGAAGCGAGAATCGAGATCATGTAGGTGAGCGCCAGCGGCTGGAAGAACCGACCTTCCAGACCCTGCAGAAAGAGCAGCGGCACGAACACCATCACAATGATGACGGTCGCGAACACCATCGCCGGTCGGATCTCGTTGCTCGCGTCGAAGATCACCTCTGTGAACGGGCGTTGCTCTGATTCAGGCTGTGCCCGGTTCTGCTTGAGCCGGCGAAACACATTTTCTACGTCGATGATCGCGTCATCCACGAGCACGCCGATCGCTACTGTCAGGCCGCCGAGGGTCATGACGTTCAAACCCAGATTCAACGCATCCATCATCAGCAAGCCCACGGCCAGCGAGATCGGGATCGCGGTGAGCGTGATCAGCGTGGTCCGAAGATTCATCAGGAACAGCACGAGCACGAGGAGGACGATGATGATCGCCTCGCCGAGCACCTTGGTGACGTTGTGGACGGCGCGATCGATGAAGTGCGACTGGCGGACAACATCCCGGTTGAGTTCTACGCCCGCGGGCAGCGTCGGCTCGATCTGATCGAAGAGGGCGTCGAGGCTGTCGGTAAGGGCGAGCGTGT